>JAWSUE010000008.1 GCA_033549065.1 Bacillota bacterium | reverse complement strand
TATGATGCGCTGACCAGCGACCGGCCCTATCGTAAAGCATGGAGTAAAGAAAAAACCTTGGAGTTGATCAAAGAAGACAGCGGCAAGCATTTTGATCCGGAAGTGGTGAAAGTTTTTTTTCAGGAGTTGGTTTAGAAGAACGACGTCATTACTGTGCCCGTTTGCCAGCGCCATGCTGCCGCCTAGCCTATCGGATTCACAAGCCGGCTCGTAAAACAGGCCGGACAGCAGACCTAATGTTTATGTTAACGAAGGCAGCATAGATGTTTAAAAAAGAAGTTCTTGATCGTTGACACCTCTCAAAATTAATGTTAAACTTGCCTCAGTAAGCACCCTTTAAAGATAGTCCTGTGAGGCTGGCAAGGGAGCAACCGGTTAGGTATATCAATACACCGCCCGCCCTCCAAGGTCTGGGCGGTTTTTATCTGAGCGGGAAATTTCCATGCCGCCTTCCGAAATCAAAAGGAAGGAGGTGAAAAGATGACACTGACCCATAAAGCTACTGTAATGGATGAGAAAGCGATCCGGCAGGCCCTGCGAAGAATTGCCCACGAAATTATTGAAAGAAACAAAGGAACGGAAAATATTGTTCTGGTTGGAGTAAGAAAACGTGGGGTTCCCCTGGCGGGAAGGCTGCAGGCATTGCTTAAAGAAATTGAATCAACAGATATTCCCCTTGGCATACTTGATATAACCCTCTATCGGGATGATCTTTCGCAAAGACAGGATCAACCTCAGGTCCATACTACCGATGTTCCCTTTGATTTGAATGATAAACATGTAATTATGGTTGATGACGTGTTATATACCGGCCGGACAACCCGGGCGGCAATGGATGCCCTCATCGATCTGGGACGACCGGCCAGTATTCAGCTGGCCGTATTAATAGATCGCGGTCACCGTGAACTGCCGATCAGGGCTGATTATGTGGGCAAGAATGTTCCAACGTCCCGAAGTGAACAGGTGGAAGTGAAGGTATCCGAAATTGATGAAATCGACAGGGTAGATATCCTCGGTGTAACCCGGGATTGATAAGGATATTGGACAAGGAGGTATGGATTTAGTGCAGACTTTGAGAAGAAAAGATATTCTGGGCTTGGAGGAAATGTCTGCCGAAGAGATTACGCTTATTTTGGAAACAGCCCGCTCAATGCGCGAAATAATGCAGCGCAAGATAAAAAAAGTTCCTACACTGAGGGGAAGATCTATCTTAAATCTCTTTTATGAACCCAGTACCAGAACAAAAGCCAGTTTTGAGTTGGCTCAAAAATATATGAGTGCCGATTCTGTAAGTGTGGCCGGAGCTTCCTCGAGCCTGACAAAGGGAGAGACTTTGAAGGATACTGTCAGGAATGTGGAAGTAATGGGTGTTGAGTGTGTAATTATGCGCCATCCTGTTTCAGGTTCGGCTTATTACCTGGCTCATAACGTTGAAGCGTCAGTCATCAATGCCGGTGATGGGATGCATGAACATCCCACGCAGGGACTGCTTGATATGTTTACCATCTGGGAAAAGAAAGGCCGTTTGGAGAAACTAAAGGTAACCATAGTAGGAGATATTCGTCACAGCCGGGTCGCCCGCTCTAATATATGGGGTTTAAAGAAGATGGGAGCAGAAGTGGTGGTTGCCGGACCACCCACTTTGATGCCGCCTGACCTTGAAGTATTCGGTATCAATTTTTGCAGTAACGTTGAGGATGCAGTGGAAGATGCTGATGTTGTTATGGCTTTACGCCTGCAGAAAGAACGTCAGGAAAGCGGGCTATTCCCGAGCCTCAGGGAATACGCAGAGCTTTACGGGTTAAATACCCAAAGGTTAAAGAAGGCAAAAGAGGATGCCCTGATCATGCACCCCGGGCCGATGAACCGGGGTATTGAAATAACTTCCGAGCTTGCCGATGGACCGAATTCGGTAGTTCTGGAACAGGTTACCGGGGGAGTGGCGGTTCGAATGGCGCTGCTTTACCTTCTCTTGGGAGGGACAAAAGAAGAATGAGTAACTTACTGATTAAGAATGGGAGACTTATTGATCCGCTGCAGGAGCTTGATGGCGTTACAGATTTATTGTTATCTGGTGGTTTAATCGAGAAAATAGCTGATAAAATCAACCCAACAGTCGATACCGAGATCATTGAAGCCGAAGGATTAATAATAACGCCCGGCTTGATTGATATGCATGTTCATCTTCGTGATCCGGGTGAAGAATACAAGGAAGATATTATTTCAGGAGCACTGGCTGCAGCAGCCGGAGGATTCACCGCCCTGGCGGCTATGGCCAACACAGATCCGGTATGCGATGATCCCTCCGTAGTGCGTTATGTTATGGACCGGGCCCGGGATGCAGTGGTTAAGGTTTACCCCATCGGAGCAGTTACCAGGGGGCTTAATGGTAAAGAACTGGCCGAGATGGGTCGGATGAAGAGGGCCGGAGCAGTGGCTTTCTCCGATGACGGTAAACCGGTTTCAGGCGGTCTGATCATGCGCAATGCCCTGCAGTATGCTTCCGGTTTGGACTGCCTGATCATTGCCCACGAAGAAGACTTAAGTATCGCAGCAGGTGGAGTAATGCATGAAGGAGAAACATCCTCAACGCTGGGTTTAAGAGGTATACCTTCAGCTGCAGAAGAAGCGATGATTGCCCGTGACCTCATACTGCTTGAATCTGTGGGAGGACGTATTCATGTAGCCCATCTTTCTTCTGCCGGTTCTGTAGAACTGGTCCGGCAGGCAAAGGAAAAAGGGTTGAAAGTCACAGCAGAGGTAACTCCACATCACCTTTTACTGACTGATCGGGCAGTAAAAAATAGTGGTTACAGTACTAATACCAAGGTTAATCCTCCCCTGAGATCTGAACTGGATAGACAGGCTCTGTGGGAAGGTTTATTTGATGGAACAATTGATGCGATTGCATCTGATCATGCTCCCCACCATCCTGATGATAAGGATGTCGAGTTCGATTTTGCCCCCTTTGGTATCGCCGGGCTGGAAACCACCCTGTCCCTGCTTCTGGACGAAGCATTCTCGGGAAGGAATAAGAAGTTTAATCTCCCTCTGCTTGTCGAAAAATTAAGTACTGCCCCTGCCCGGATTCTTAATATTCCTGGAGGAAGCTTAAAACCGGGTTGTCCGGCTGACGTGACTATCATCGATCCTCTCCGCGGAATGACCGTTAATCCGGAGAAATGGTATTCAAAGTCAATGAATACTCCATTTGCCGGGCGCAGGCTTATGGGTGCACCAGTTTATACTATTGTAGATGGCAGGGTAGTGATGAAGGAAGGTGTCGCAGCTGATTACAGCCGGATCAATTAAAAACGAGATGTGCAGGCTGCAAAAATCTTACCGGCTCGGCAGGGACATCTTTGGAGTAACATTTCTGGCACCTGAGATAGCAATCCGGGCAAACCCCGGACAATTTGTAATGATCAATTATCCGGCTCTGTATGGTTTCATGCTTCCCCGGCCTTTTAGTGTTGGTAAGGCAGATCCGGTGTCAGGTGAGATTACCTTGATTGTCAAGGTTATTGGACGGGGAACCGAAATACTGGTTCATTCTGATCCGGGTTCAAAATGGGGAATTCTGGGTCCACTGGGAAAAGGCTTTCCAGATCTTTATCCAGACTCATTACTGGTTGCCGGAGGAATGGGAGTTGTCCCAATTCTTTTTTTGGCAGGTTCCAGCAGGAAACCATGCAGAATGATCTTTGGAGCCCGGACAGCAAGCGAACTTTTTTCTCTACCCCATGAACTCACCCGATCAGGGTTGACCATTATTGAGACTACAGAAGACGGCACCCGGGGGATAAAGGGAACAACAGTTGATATTATGAAGCAGCTAATTCCAGAAGTCGGATCTATATATGCCTGTGGGCCGAGGGATATGCTGGCGGCAGTCGATAAGATAGCCTTGCAGGCAGGAGTCAAAGGGTGGCTTGCCCTGGAAGAGCTTATGGCTTGCGGGGTTGGTGCCTGCCTGGGATGTGTCGTTGCGACTGGTGAAGGTTATAAAAGAGTATGTCAGGATGGCCCGGTATTTGAAGTCGGGGAGGTTGTTTTTGATGATTGCTCCCGATCTTAAGGTTAACCTTGGAGGAATTTCACTGGAAAATCCTCTTTTGGCTGCTTCGGGGCCTTTGGGGTACGGCCATGAGTTTCATGAAATATATGGGCTCACATCATTTGGCGGCATTATTGTTAAAGGTATCTCTGTTGAACCCTGGACCGGGAATCCTCCGCCAAGAATTGCCGAAACTTATGAGGGCATGTTAAACTCAGTTGGTCTTCAGAACCCTGGAGTCAGGTCTTTCCTGAAGGAAGATTTACCCAGATTACTTAAATATGGGACACGGATCATTGTCAATATCATCGGCAGAACTGTTGAAGATTACTCATCTGTTGCCTCCGATCTTGACGGCATAACGGGCATAGATGGCCTTGAAGTTAACATTTCCTGTCCGAACCTGAAAGCCGGCGGACTTTCATTTGGAACTGATCCAAGATTAACTTTTCAGGTGGTTGATGCGGTACGCCGACAAACAAAGCTGCCTTTACTGGTTAAATTAACACCCAATGTTACAGATATCAATGTTATCGCCAGGGCGGCTGAAGAAGCCGGAGCAGATGGTCTTTCCCTGATCAATACCCTGGGTGGAATGCTGATCGATACAAAAAGAAAAAAACCGGTTTTAGGGAATATTTTTGGTGGACTTTCCGGTCCGGCAATTATGCCAGTTGCTTTGAAAATGGTCTGGCAGGTTGCCGGAGCGGTTAAAATACCAATCCTGGGGATGGGCGGTATATCTTCAACAGATGCAGCTCTTCAGTTTATGATGGCTGGAGCCCGGGCGGTGGCTTTGGGAAGCTGTTTATTTAAAGATCCACTGCTTCCCCGCAAGATTATTGATGGCATCCTAAAATATATGGAGGATAATAGTATATCATCGGTACATGATATCGTCGGAACTGCCAGGAAAGGGGAGTTTAATATATGAATGACAGCGGTAACCGGTTGATAATTGCTCTTGATTTTGCTGAAGCCGACCGGGCTATTGAACTAACTGAAGAACTTTCTCCCCTGGGAGTCGGTTTTAAAATTGGCTTGGAATTATTTATTTCCTGTGGACCAAACCTGGTTAAAAAGTTAGCAGATAAATACAGAATATTTCTCGATCTGAAGTTCCATGATATTCCGAACACCGTTCATCATGCGGTCAAGTCTGCAGCATCACTGGGAGTCTGGATGATAAACGTTCATGCATCGGGGGGCAGAGAAATGATGATTGCTGCCCGTGAAGCCCTCGAAGGATTTGAAACCAGGCCGCTGCTGATAGCCGTGACAGTCCTGACCAGCCTGAATGAGTCGCAGTTACAGGAAATCGGTTTTCAGGGTACTCCGGTCTGTAATGTAATGCAGCTGACCCATGCTGCTTTAGACAGCGGTTTGGATGGTATAGTCTGTTCTCCGCTTGAAGTGTCCGCCATCAGGAAAGCCTTTGGCTCTAAGGTTCTTACTGTTACTCCCGGGGTCAGGCCAACAGGTTACGCACACTATGATCAGTCCCGGGTTGATTCACCTGAAAATGTAATCAGTGCAGGCGGTAATTTTATTGTAATCGGGCGTCCGGTTACCCGGGCAGCCGACCCTTTTAAAGCGGCAGAAAAGATTATATCCGAAATTGCGGAGGTTGCCGGAAATGGAAAATAAAGATAAAATTATTAAGCTTCTCAAAGACACTGGAGTTATACTGGAAGGGCACTTTTTACTGACCTCTGGTAGACACAGCAATCTTTTTTTGCAGTGTTCCCAGTTACTTCAATATCCGAAAGAAACAGAAGCAATATGTTCCATGATGGCCGAACCTTATAAAAGAATGAAAATAGACACAGTAATCGGTCCGGCAATGGGTGGGGTCATTCTTGCCTATGAATCTGCCCGTCAACTGGATGCCAGGGCAGTATACGCCGAACCATCAGGTGATAAAATGATCTTGAGACGGGGGTTTCAGATCGGCAAGGGTGAAAAGGTTCTGGTTGTTGAAGATGCGGTTACAACCGGTGGTTCGGTAAAAAAAGTTTTAACTTTGCTTGAATCAGTCGGAGCCCGGGTGGTTGGGATTGCTGTCATGGTTGACCGGACCGCCGGGAAACTGAATTTCGGTTTACCCTATCAGGCTCTTATTGAGATGGAGGTAGAATCATACCAACCGGAAGAATGTCCTCTCTGCCAGAAAGGCATTCTGCTCGAGGAGCCGAAGGGCAAACCGAAGGACAGAGGTTAACCAAATATTGCCTGAAATATATTTTTAATTAAGGAGACATAACAGGGTATGCAGGATAAAATTAACAGTCGATTGAGCAAAGAACTTAATATTCCGTTAGTTAAGTTGGGCCAGACAGTAGCAATGTTTGACGAAGGGAACACAGTCCCCTTTATTGCCCGCTACCGAAAAGAGGTCACAGGGGGCCTGACTGACGAAGAGTTGCGTTTGCTTCAGGAAAAACTGGTGCATTATCGAAACCTGGAACAACGGCGGGAAGAAGTTCTCAGGCGTATTGATGCCCAGGGCTCTCTAACCGAAGAACTCAGGGAACAAATAGTGAAGGCAGCAACAGTAACCGAACTGGATGATTTATACCGGCCTTATCGGCCAAAGAAGAAAACCAGGGCTTCAGTTGCCCGTGAAAAAGGATTAGAACCACTGGCAGCTGCAATATTGCAGGGAGAGATTGATCCGGAAAACGCTGCAGCGGAGTATATAGATTCCGCGAAAGAGCTATTCCATATTTCTGAAGTGATTCAGGGTGCCGGTGATATAATAGCGGAAATTATTTCCGATGATGCAGCAGTCAGAAAAGCTTTGAGGGAACTTTACAACCGTAAGGCCAATATAGAAGTAACAAAAAAGAGCGATTCAGAAATTAACACATATGATGATTACGGAGACTACAGTGAACCCCTCTCCAGGATCAAACCTCACCGGGTACTGGCGATAAATCGGGGAATTAAAGAAAAAGTATTAGATTTCCACCTGGTGTTACCTGAAGAAATGGTCATGGAAATTCTCAATTCACGATATATCAGTGAAAGCCAAAACGATCCATGTAAGGAACTGGTTTCAAGATCGGCATTTGACAGTTACAAACGCCTGATTCATCCTTCAATTGAAAGGGAAATCTGGCAGTTTCATCTCGGGAGGGCAGTAGAAGGAGCTCTTTCAGTTTTTAAAGAAAATTTGAAGAAGCGATTGCTTGTTCCCCCTGTAAAGAATCGGAGAATTCTTGGCTGGGATCCCGGTTTCCGTACCGGCTGCAAGCTGGCCTGTATTTCGGAAACGGGAGAACTTCTGGAAACTGCGGCAATATATCCAACTGCTCCGAAAAATGATCTGGCCGGAGCGACAAATAAAATTATACAGTTGGTGGAAAAGTATAATCTTGATTGTGTTGCTATCGGAAATGGTACAGCATCCAGAGAAAGTGAGGCTTTTATTGCAGAAATGATCAAGAGTCATGACTTGAACCTGGAATATACTATTGTCAACGAAGCCGGAGCCAGCGTTTACTCAGCATCACCGGCGGCAAAAAAGGAATTTCCGGAACTTGATGTAGCAGAACGAAGCGCAATTTCTATTGCGCGCAGGCTTCAGGATCCCCTGGCTGAATTGGTGAAAATAGATCCGAAAGCGATAGGAGTGGGTCAGTACCAGCATGATATGCCTTACAGGGAGCTAGATTCAGCGCTATCCGGGACAGTAGAAAGCTGCGTGAATAATGTAGGAGTGGATCTTAATAGCGCATCAGCAGCCCTGCTTTCCTATGTAGCAGGAATTAACCCTTCCCTTGCTGATAGAATCTTTGCCTACCGAAATCAAGAAGGTGTTTTTAATTCACGGGAACAGCTGCTTACCGTTCCCGGTTTTGGACCGAAAATATTTAAACAATGCGCCGGTTTTCTCAGGCTGCCTGATAGCGAGAATTTTCTGGAACGCAGCGCAGTCCATCCAGAATCATATCCCCTGGCTGAACTGCTGATGAACGAGTTATCCATAAAGCCTGAATCTTTGGGTGTCTCCGGGATGATTCCAAATTTTACGTCGAATGAAATTGAATCACTGGCGGTAAAATTCGACGCCGGAATTCCAACGCTGAGAGATATACTCGATGAATTCAGAAGACCTGGGCGTGATCCCCGGGAAGGATTGCCGAAACCGGTATTCCTAAAGACTATCACAGAATTGGCAGATCTCAGGCCGGGAATGGTGGTCATGGGAATAGTGCGGAATATTGTCGATTTCGGGGCATTCATTGATATCGGAGTTCACCATGATGGTTTGGTTCATATTTCTGAAATTGCCGATCGTTATATTAAGCATCCTCTGGAAGTACTGCAGATAGAATCAGTTGTCACCGTTAAAATACTTTCAGTAGACCTCAATCGTAAAAGAATTGCTCTATCTATTAAACAGGCAAAAAAAGTAGAGGGCAACACGGTTGATTTCCAATGATTAATATAGATGATTTTTTTTCTTATTCGGCAAGAGTTTTTTTAAACTCAATTTGGGCAGGTTCATAAGTCCAACCATCAGGGGGAATCCGGCAAAAAGTAATGATTTCTTTTTCGACGGCATGGCTCTCCAGAAGCCGTCAACAAACGTAGCCAATGATCTTTGTAGATCGGCCCGGGGATAACTGATTTTTAACTTACCCTGATCATCTACTATAAATAAGGCTTCATCCAGGTTTTCCATAGTATTGTCTTCCTTACCCTCGTAAGCCACCCAGATGTGTGTCAGAGATATCATCTTATTGTAAGGGATCTCCTTTTGTTCCAGAATTGAAGCAAATAAAACGTAGCGGGCTTTACAATCTCCTGCTTCCTGCTGCAGAACTTCTTCAAGGGTGGGGAAGTACCAGGGCATGTTATAAACCGTCCAATCGTAACTGTAAGGAAGGCGGCTATATACAAAATCTTTAATTTCACCTGGGGTGTGGTCATATAATTCCAGGGCGAGATCAGTCACTTCAAATGGATTAACCGGTGGATTTTTCAACCGCTGTATACTCAGTGCCAGGTTTTTGGGATTTGGATATAGAACTATAAGAAACCAGAAGCCCATTATCAGAACAGCTATCAGAAACCTGGTTATGTTTATTCTATTCATTAGAGATCCTCTTTTTGATCTATTATAAGTATAAATCCTATTACCGGGCAATAGTTATTTATGTGTATTACCGGATATGATTAAAAGCTGAAGGAGTGTTTGTTTTTAATCAGAAATTTCTATAGAATAAGATATGGTGAGTACAGCCGCAGAATAATAACTCCTATTTGGAAGGGGCTATCTTATTGGATTTAATATTTTATAACGGCCGTGTTACCACGCTGGACGATTCCAGGCCTTTTGCTGAAGCGGTTGGAGTGAAGAATGGTTTAATAGCTTTTGTTGGCACTAACCGGAAGCTGTCAAGTTACAAGACCGGCAAAACGTTGGCCATTGATCTTAAGGGTAAAACAATGCTGCCCGGATTTAATGACAGTCATCTTCACCTTGCAGGTTATGCACTTACTTCAGCAAAAGTGGACTTAAGAGACTGTCGTAACATCGATCAGGTGGTCGATACCGTTAAATCATATATCGTATTTCACTCTATAAAGCCGGGCGATTGGGTTCTCGGATGGGGTTGGGATCATGGTCTTTTTGAGGAGAGAAGGATGCCCGACCGTCGGGATCTGGATCGGGCGACATCAGAACATTGTCTGGTCATTATGCGTACCTGCTGCCATATCTGCTCGATTAATACCCGGGCCCTTATGAAAGCAGGTATTTTTGAATCGCAACCTTATGTTGAAGGCGGCTCGATCGTGCAGGATGATCAGGGAATTCCGACCGGTATTTTAAAAGAAAATGCAATGAACCTGGTAATGGATCTGGTTCCGGGATTAAACAAAGAGATGCTTAAAAAGCTCATCTTCAAAGCAGTGCAGGATTTTGTATCTGCCGGCCTGACTTCTGTACAAACCGATGACCTGGCTGCTCTCGGGAGTGATATGCTCCCAACACTTCTCGATTCGTACAGAGAATTGGAACTCGAAGGCAACCTCCCTCTTCGGATAAATTTACAGCTTTTACTTCCGGAAATAACCGACCTTGATAAATTTATCAAAGAGGGATACCGAAACTATTATAATAGTGACTTTTTTAAAACAGGACCGCTTAAGATCCTGGCAGACGGCTCAATCGGCGGCAGGACAGCGTTTTTATCCGAACCTTATTATGATACAGGTGATAGTTGTGGGGTTGCTATTTATCAAGAGGATGAATTAACTGAATTGGTCAAAATGGCTTATCTAAACGGTATGCAGGTTGCGACGCATGCTATAGGGGATGCTGCAATAAATATGGTCCTGGATACGTATGAGCAGGTTTTATCCATAAATAGTCATCATGATCCCCGGTTTCGTATTGTTCATGCTTCGATTGTTGATGATCACGCCCTCTATCGCTTTAAAACCCTTGGTATAATAGCCGATATACAGCCGTCTTTTATCCCTACGGATAACTCTCTGATTGATCAGCACCTCGGGCCACGGAGGGCATCCTGGACCTATCGCTGGAAAGATTTTATTTCGAATGGCATCAGGGTGGGAGGCGGTTCAGATGCTCCTGTTGAAACCTACGAACCACTGGCCGGTATTTCTGCAGCGGTTACCAGGCAGAATAAAAGCGGTAAGCCAACCGGCGGCTGGCACCCGGATCAACGCTTAACACTTCACGAAGCCCTTAACCTCTATACAAGCGGATCGGCTTTCTGCTCATTCGATGAAAATATGAAAGGCACAATAACACCCGGCAAGTTTGCAGATCTCCTGGTTCTATCAGAGGATATAGCTAAAGTCGAACCGAAGAATATTCGCGATGTTAAATGTGAAATGACAGTAGTTGATGGGAAAATTGTATATGAAAACCAGGGATCCGGTTAACGACGATCTATATTTTCGAGGAGGTACGGTATGCATTTGATTCTGGCTATTAATCCCGGATCAACATCGACAAAAATTGGGCTATTTGAAGATGAACATTGTGTAGTTAAAAAAACACTGCGTCACTCTGTGGAAGAAACTTCTCCTGACCTTGACCGGGAAGAACAGGCGCGGTTCCGTCGAAAAGCAATACTTGATTTTATGGCTGCAGAAAATATTACACCAATCAGGTTATCTGCTTTCGTAGTCCGTGGCGGTTTGTTAAAACCGCTTGAGTCAGGAACTTATCTGGTTGATGATAATATTTATTCGGATCTGGTAACTGCTAAATATGGATGGCACGCATCAAACCTCGGTTCAATTATTGCCCTTCCTTTAGCTCGTGAAGCGGGAATTGCAGTCTATACAGTCGATCCGGTTACTGTTGATGAATTTCATACTCCTGCCCGTTATTCCGGGTTAGCCGGGGTGCCAAGGCTCAGTATGTCGCATGCTTTAAATATGAAAGCTGTTGCCTTGCGGATGGCAGAAATATTGAACAGGCCTTACAATGAAATTAACCTGGTTGTTGTACATCTGGGTAGTGGTATATCTGTATCAGCTCACAGGCGGGGTCGGATGATTGATGTTAATAATGCCAATGAGGAGGGTCCCTTTTCGCTTGAACGCTGCGGCACCCTTCCTGCTCTTGCCCTGGTCAGACTTTGTTTCAGTGGGAAGTATGATCAAATCGGTATAACCAGATTACTAACATCCGGTGGGGGTCTTTTTTCCTATCTGGGCTCAAAAGACTTTACTGAAATTGAAAAAACGATTAGATCAGGCAAAAAGGAAGCCGGCGAGGCGGTAGAAGCAATGGCCTACCAGGTTGCAAAAGAGATTGGCGCTATGTCTGCAGCACTTGATGGAAATGTCGACAGAATTGTCCTAACCGGCGGGATGGCAAATTCGCAGTTACTAACCGGTCTTATAATATCGAAAGTTTCATTTATTGCCGAAGTGGCAGTAATTCCTGGTGAGGAAGAGCTTGAAGCACTTGCTGCGGGAGCATTGAGAGTGCTGCAAGGTGAAACAGAAGCTTTGATTTATTAGTTGAAAAAACTTGAAGGGTTGCCCTTGTTTTATTAATGATTATCGGGGGTGTGATTTAAAGTGTCATTTGAAAATTTTTACCAGGTAATTACAGCAGTAAAAGAACTTCCACCCTGCCGGTTATGTGTGGCGGCAGCTGCTGAAGAGACTGTTCTCGAAGCAGTCAGGGACAGCAGGAAAGAAGGGCTCGTTGATTTTGTTCTTGTCGGACCAGAAGAAAAAATCTGGCGTATGGCCATGACAGTGAGTCTGAATTTGCAGGGTATAGAGATAATAGACGTTACTGATCCTGTTGAATCGGCCCATCGTGCCGTTAAAGAGGTTGCCGAGGGGCGGGCAGACATATTGATGAAAGGGATGGTTAACAGTTCCGATTTTTTAAGGACAGTACTTCGTCCTGAAGGAGGAATGCGGCGGGACAGAATCCTCAGCCACCTGGCGATATATGAGGTTCCCGGGTACTACCGTTTAATCTACATGACTGATGGAGGGCTCAATGTAAGCCCGAACCTCGATCAGAAAAAAGCGATCCTGTTGAATGCTATTGAATTTTTACACGCAATTGGTCTCGACGAACCGAAAGTTGCCTGCTTGTCAGCCAATGAAAAAGTTGATCCGAAAATACCGGCAACTGTTGATGCCAGAGCATTAAAAGATATGGCTTCGGAAGCATTCCCCGGAGCAATTGTTGATGGACCGACTCCCCTGGATATTGCTGTTAGTTTTGAATCTGCCCTGCACAAAGGTATCGATAGCCCTGTAGCCGGAAAGGCCGATTTGCTAATGGTGCCGAACATTGAGGCGGGGAACATCCTGGGCAAAGCGATAATTTATTTCGCAGGAGGACGTATGGCGGGACTTGTTCTGGGTGCCAGCCGCCCTGTAATCCTGACTTCAAGAAATGAACCACCTATGGGTAAGATGGCATCTATAGCTCTGGCTGCTTACTCTGTAGCCCGTAACCGGTGATCGATCCAGCAAAAAATAGCAGGTCCGGTTAACTAAAATCTGGAAATATATAATACTGTGATCAGGTTAGTTTGCCGTGTACTGCCAGCCAAATGCAGGGTGGCTCTGATGATGTCATCTCAACACGGTGCTTTTCAAAAGCCGGGATGAGGATCCAGTCACCGGGTTTCATTTTTATCATTTTTCCTTTATCCCTTGAGATTACCGCTTCCCCCTGCAGCAGTGCCACCCATTCATCCCGTTCCTGCTCGTACCAAAATCCCTCTGGGGAAGATTGTCCGGTAGATATAATCCGTTCTATGACCACTCCATGGTCTTCTATTAACAGATCAGACTTTTCTTGATTAACCGGCAGTTCCGGGATATGGAACAGATTCATAATTTTAACCTCCTACCCGGCATATGATATTATTAATCAACCAACTTTTTTATTATAGCAGATGCTGAGGTGTTTCACATTCTCATGATAAGTGGCGATTTTGGAGATTTCAACGAACTTGAACAGCAACTGGACACGCTTTATTATAACGGTGTGGTATACACAGCAGACAGAGATGACAGAACCGCCGAAGCCGTTGGTATAAGAAATGGCAAGATAGTTTTCATCGGGAGCAACTTTGAAGCTGACAAATACAAAACAACTGCATCAGAATTAATTAACCTTGAAGGGAAGATGGTTCTACCCGGCTTTATCGACTCCCACCTGCATGCTCCGGGCAGAATATTAACAGATCTTTATAATATTAGTCTTTATGAAGCATTTGATGTGGAATCGATTTTAGATAAGGTAAAAGAATTTGTTCGCAAGCATCCAGATCATTCCATAATATATGGTGAGGGTTTTTCGCTTGGTTTATTCACTGGTGATGAAGTTTCCCGCGGTCCCGGAAAAGAGCGGCTCGATCAGGTTTGCAGTGACAGACCAATTGTTCTTTTTTCATCAGACTGTCACCTGGCATGGCTGAACAGCAAGGCATTTGAGTTGTTTGGTATTAACGAACAAACTCCTGATCCTCCCGGCGGGATAATCGAAAGAGATCCTATATCCGGGAAGCTCTGGGGGACGCTCAAAGAATCAGCTATGCAAATGATTCCGGAGCAACAATTTACTACGGAGCAGATCGAAAGAGCGCTGGTTCACTTCCAGCAGTACCTGCACAGCTTTGGGTATACCGGTATACATTCGGTTTCGATCAGTGCAGAGCCCCCTCTGGATTCATTTCATGTTATGGAAAAGGAAGGCTGGTTAAAGCTTCATGTGCGTTCATCGGTAACTATTGATCCTGACAAAGATCTTGAAACGCAATTTGATAATCTTTCTAAATTGAAGGATAGATACAGCCTTGATCTGCACAGGGTTACTACAGCCAAATTTTTTACCGACGGGGTAATAGAAGGAGCTACTGCTTTTTTATCCGAACCCTATGAGGCAGGCGCAGGTAAAAAGCCAGGCTATCGCGGGGAATTTTTATGGGATAGAAAAAAACTGGCAGATGCTTTTAAACTTGCTCTTGATGCCGGGATCCAGGTCCATGTTCATTCAATTGGCGACGCTTCAACCCGTCTCGTTTTAGATGCGCTGGAAAGTGCAGGGCCAACTGAAAAGATACGGAGAAACCGAAATTCAATTACACATCTGCAGCTTATTGATCCTTCAGATATCCCAAGGTTCAAAAAATTAAATGTTATAGCTTCGGTTCAGCCGTACTGGCACTGCAAGGAACCTGGCTGGTGGCATAATGTTGATAATTACTTTCTGGGGCATAGGGCTGAGACTGAATACCCCTTGCAGTCATTTTTTAATGCAGGAGTTATTGTTGCCTCTTCATCTGACCATCCTGTCACGGCTGTACCCGATCCATTGAGAGCTCTGAGGGCAGGAATTACTCGAAATTTAACTGACGAAGAAAGATACGGCCTGGAAAGGATCGGCACTGCTGATGATCCCCCCTACCTGCTCAACATGAAGGAAAGGGCAACACTTCCGGCGATGATAAAAAGTTTGACGGTTAATGGAGCTTACATGCTTTTCACCGATGATCAGACTGGAACCATAGAGGTGGGGAAATGGGCTGATCTGGTAATACTTGACCAAAACCTGTTCGATCTCGACCCCCTGGATTTCGGGCAGGCTCGTGTTATCCGTACTGTATTCAAAGGGGATACTGTTTTTATTTCGGAATCATAATTATTTCGGCTAGACTGTAGCGGTTATTAAGGCAATATTGTATACTCTATAAATCAACTAAATTTATATCTAAAAGGCCTACTTTTTAAGAGACCTGCAATAAAAGGCTATGAAACGGAATGCTCACTTTAGTTTTCAAACTTATATATTTGAAAAACAGCTTCAGATGGAGGATGGAAAATGGAGATAGAAATGTTTCGCCGTTACGGGCATGAGTTTATTGACTGGCTGGCTGATTACTTCGAAAATGTTGAAAAATACCCTGTCCGTTCTTCTGTCAAACCGGGAGATATTAAATCCGGACTGCCGGTTAATCCACCGACAAAAGAAGAGCAGATGGAAGAAATCTTTTCTGATTTCAGGGAAATAATAATGCCGGGGATTACCCACTGGCAGCATCCCGGCTGGTTCGCTTATTTCCCTGCCAATAACAGCCCCGCTTCGGTTCTCGCCGAACTTTTAACTGCCGGCCTCGGTTCACAGTGCATGATCTGGCAGACTTCTCCTGCCGCGGCAGAGTTGGAAGAGGTTGTGATGGAATGGCTGAGACAGATGCTTGGTTTGCCGGAAGGAATGTCAGGTGTCATTCAGGATACTGCTTCTACTGCCACACTATGCGCTTTGTTGACAGCCCGTGAAAAGATCACCGGCTACAAGATTAACCGTTCAGGGTTCAGAGAGCACCTGACTGTTTACAGTTCTGAGGAAGCTCATTCCAGCATAGACAAGGCGGTAAAAATTGCCGGCTACGGGATAGAAAACCTGCGTAAAATTCCCACAGATGATCAATTTGCTTTAATTCCTGAAGAACTTGAAAAGGCGATCAAGCTGGATCTTTCCCGGGGATTGGTTCCGGCCTGTGTTGTGGCTACACTTGGAACAACATCATCAACAGCTATTGATCCTTTAGAGCCAATCGGAGAAATCTGCCGACGTTATAAACTCTGGTTTCATGTTGATGCAGCTTTTGGCGGCACCGCAGCATTACTTCCCGAAAAACGTTCTATGCTTAAAGGTGCCGAAATGATTGACTCTTATGTTTTTAATCCACATAAATGGATGCTTACCAATTTTGACTGCTCGGCTTACTTTGTCAGGGATGAAGAGGCATTGATCAGAACTTTTGAAATTCATCCGGAATACCTGAAAACCGGCCAGGATGCAGTGGTTAAGAATTATCGGGACTGGGGTATTCAACTTGGCAGGCGTTTCAGGGCGTTGAAATTATGGTTTGTAATTCGATCCTATGGCATGGAAGGACTGCAGAATATGGTCCGTGAACATCTTCGTCTGGCAGACCTCTTTAAAAAATGGGTTGAAGAAGACTTTCGATTCGAACTTATGGCACCGGTGAATTTCAGTCTTGTTTGCTTCCGCTATGTTAGGGAAGGCGCTGATGAAGAGGAACTGGCCCGGTTGAATGCGGAATTGATGGAAAAGGTGAATTCATCCGGAAGTGTTTATTTGACCCATACATCTTTAAAGGGGCGGTATACTATCCGCTTGGCCATTGGTCAGAGGACGACTGAAGAAAGGCATGTTCGCCTTGCCTGGAAACTACTGACTGAACATGCTTCATATCTAAAATAAAAATGTTTAGTTCAAATGGTCTTTGTTTTTAATTATATGGTATAATGGGTTTCGGCCCGACCGACCGGTCGGACGGAATGTCAGATGGTTTAACTAAATCAAGTGATATAAATATCACGTTGTTTATTATTCGGAGGATTTTCTATGAACCTGCCCGAACTGGCAGTAAAAAGGCCTGTAGCCACAGGTACAATATTGGTTTTAATCCTGATTATCGGTCTGGTCAGTCTTTACCAGAGCCCACTCGATCTATTACCGGATATCCAGGCTCCGGTACTTGCTGTGATCACAGTTTTCCCCGGAAGTTCACCACAGGAGACATTGGAACTCGTAACTAAACCGATTGAAGACGGGGTATCTGCTGTTAGCGGTTTAACCGGATTAACTTCATATTCCCAGGAAAACATGTCACTGGTAATCTTGAGTTTTGACTGGGGTGCAGATGTAAAAAGAATCAGGGATGATGTCGGTATCCGAATGGACCTGATTTCCTTCCCTGACGGTGTTCAGCGGCCCATACTACTTGAATTTAACCCCACATTGATGCCCATAATGCGCTTATCGGCCAGTGGTCTGGATGATCCTGTTCATCTTACAGAATGGTTACAGGAAACGGCCTCGCCAAAACTTGAGTCGGTCCGTGGTGTTGCCAGCGTGCAGGTTCAGGGTGGAGTAAAACAGGATCTTTTTGTAAGGACATCTCCGGAAACAATGGCTGAATATCAGGTTTCGTTCGAACAGATTGCCAATATTTTGCGAGCCAGCCTCCTTGATTTACCCGCAGGAATTATTGATATGGAAGACCGCCATGTAAGGATTCGTTTTCTTGGACGCTTTACCGAGAGCGATATGCTCTCTGACCTGATTGTTGGTTTTAAAGTTGATAATGAAAAGCTGGAAGAAATGATAGGACAGGAAGTTGATATTAACCTGAACCAGATGTTTTCGGGTCAGGGCAACCTGTTTGCAAATACGGGCAGCCTGACCGAGGTTCCCACCATTGATATTTACTGGGATGACATCTTTGATATTGATAAGATTACTCTGGCTAACAGCAGGCTTTCCATACCCCTGCAGGAAGAATGGAGATCCCGAAGTGCTGAGGAGATTGAAAACAGTTTAAGGTTTATTACAAGAACCCCGGGAATAACTTATGACCCGGTAAACCAGAGAATGGTCTTTACACTAACATCTTTGGGAAGAACCCTTATAAACCGGGACAAAGTATTAACCGGTGCGGAGGAGGTTCACCTTGATGATGTATGGGTTCTCGAGCAGGCTGTATGGGACAGCGGCTACATTATTGTACCCCTGGATCAAACCAGCCTGAACAGTTATGGAATCACACAGGCAGAGCTAACTGCGTTTCAAAACAACAACCCACTCATAGTACGGGCTAATCCAAACCAGGTACTTCTTGCTTTTCAGGAAAATTGGGAAAACTTAAGAAGGGAGCCGATCATTTCGATTCCCGACTATAATTCCTGGTTATCGGGAGTACAAAGTGAAATAACCAGGGGTGTAGGGAGTGCGACGGCAGTTATCGAAGACGGCCTTACCGATCTTGCTACAACGATGATCCTCAGTTCTATGGTTCCCGGAGGTTCATCTTTTGGTTCTTTTGAATTGGATGGAGAATTCCCCATCGATCCGGTTTATCTTGGAATGCTGGCAGTTATTGAGCAGGATACCTATAACCCGACAACAATTACCCGTTATAACGGGCAGCCCAGTATCAGCCTGGCTATTCAGAAAGAAGGGGATGCCAATACGGTAATCGTAGCCCGTCAGGTCAGAGCTGCTCTCGAGAAGCTTTCAGAAGAGAGCATTGCAGGTGGTGCATCATCGGTAACATTCAATACGATCTTCGATCAAGCCGAAGAGATCGAAAGAGCCCTGGTTGATTTGGCCAGGTCACTGATCGGAGGAGCGATTCTGGCCATTTTGGTGCTGATCCTCTTTCTTAAAAATTGGCGGACAACGATGTTTATCGGTTTAAGTATCCCAACAGCAATTATTGCTACCTTCAGTCTTCTCTATTTTGCAGATATTACCATTAACCTGATGACCCTGGGTGGACTGGCCCTTGCAGCCGGAATGCTTGTTGATAATGCTATTGTGGTCAGTGAAAATATTTACCGGCATTATCAGATGGGCGAAGCTCCTGCTGATGCAGCAGTTAACGGTGCTCGTGAAGTGGCCGGTGCTGTGACTGCTTCAACCCTCACAACAATAAGTGTCTTTTTCCCCGTTGTATTTTTAAGCGGATTGGCCGGTCAGCTTTTCTGGGAGTTTGCCCTCACAGTTTCCTGTGCCATATTAGCCTCACTCCTGGTTGCCCTGACTGTTATACCCATGCTTGCTTCAAGATCACTTCGCTTGAAAAACTTGCAGGAAGAGATTTCCGAAAAGCCACATCGCCTGCCCGGTTACAGGAATATGTTGAAACTTGCAGTGAAACACCCCTGGTGGGTTCTGATCCTGGCCCTGGTGTTTGTCGGTATCGGTGTTTTCGGTTATACTACTTTGGGCACTGAACTCTTTCCCTCACCGGAGGAATCATCTTTTTCTGTTAATGTAAACCTTCAGCCGGGGGCTACCATGGATCTGACGGATGATTTCGTTGCGGAATTGGAGAAAATACTGGCTGGGAAGGATGAAGTAGATAATTACTCAACCAGTGTTGGAGCAGCCAGGTTTATGGGAGTAACAGCTGAGACCGGAACTTCCAACCAGGCTCGCCTGAGAGTGGAAATTAAACCTGAATATACCGGAGAGATTGAAAGGGTAATTGAAGAGATTAGACTGGAGGTTGAAAGAATCCCTGCGGAGGCGGAGATATCATTTAACCGTGAGTCATTGTTGGATGCAGCAGGTTTGGAAACCAGGCTGGACCTTGTCGTCAGCGGACCGGATCTGGAACAGGTTGTTATGCTGACAGAGGAGGCAGTTGAATTATTGGCAGCCTATCGACAGTTCACCGATGTCGAGTCATCAATGGAAGAAAGCCGCCCGGAAATACATATCCGCCTCGATCAAGGCCAGGCAATGCAAAAGGGTGTTACACTGATCCAGGTAGCCACTGCAGTACGCCAGGCGCTGGAAGGTATACCGGTTAGCCGGATTGAGACAGATGCCGGTTTGTTAAATATTGTACTGGGGTACAGGAAAGCTGATTTCAACACCATCGAAGATCTCGGCCGGATCGGTTTTTATTCGCCGGGTGGTGAATACCTGCACCTGGACGAAGTGGCTGATTTATATGAAGCCTACGGCCCCCAGAGCATTCCGAGAGAGGATCAGCAGGTAGTAGGGCAGATTCAGATCCGTTACAGCGGGATGGATCTCGGTTCAGCTACCGATAAGGCCCTCGAAATTGCCCGCTCTATTGAACTGCCACCTGGTTATGAAATTAAAACGGCGGGTAGTTCAACCCTGATGGGTGATGTTCTCTCAGAGTTGAGACTGGTTCTTGTTATTGCAGCCCTTCTGGTTTACCTGGTTATGGCTGCCCAGTTTGAATCACTCCTGCATCCCTTTATCATTATATGCAGTCTTCCCCTGGCTTATGCAGGGGCTATTCTCGGGTTGATTATAACCGGTAACAGTATCAGTGTTCCAGCCCTGATTGGGATAGTAGTCTTGTCAGGCATTCTGGTTAATGACGGTATTATCATGGTTGACTTTATCAATCAGCAGCGGAGAATACACGGTCTCAGGCTGAAGGAAGCTATTATTGAAGGCGCTTCCGCCAGGCTTCGGCCTATCCTGATGACTACGGCAACAACTGTATTGGGATTGCTTCCTCTTGCTCTCGGAATCGGAGAGGGAAGCCAGCTGCAGGCCCCGATGGCGATTACTATTATCGGTGGTCAGATAACCGGCACACTACTACTTTTGCTGGCCATTCCATCAATCTATCTGCTCTTAACCAGGGAACAGAGTTCATCACTTGCTGCAGCCGGTTCAGATAATTTATCAGTTGGTTTCATTATGGAAGAAAAGCCCGCTGCCCGAAGCTTAAAAACGCACAGATCAAATTCTAAAATTGTAATGAGGATGCTTCTGGTCGTTATTATGGCTGCGCTGATCTTCTACCTGTTTGCAATTTTTTAAGATGCTGCAGTATATTTTTAAGAATAATGAAAGGAGTAAATCCTATGGCCTTAGTTGAAAGCAGGAAAAAAGAAGTCGGCAGTAAGAGGGAACAGATATTATTTGCTGCTATCGATATGTTTCTGGATAAGGATTACTACCAGGTAACAATAAATGAAGTGGCAGAGCGGGCCGGTGTTGGCAAAGGGACCGTTTATGAATACTTTCCCAGCAAGGAACAGCTATTCAAGGAATGTTTTTCATACTGCGCTGAATCATATCTCCAGATATTCAGAAAACCCCGGGCAAATTCTATACCTGTCAAAGAAGTTATGTCCGACATAGTCATGACTCATCGAGAGTTGCTAAAAGAAAACAGGCAGAGACTACACCTTCTTTTTAACGAAAAACCGCTAAATTTTGAGGAACTCCAATCATGGATGCTGGAGAAAAGACGGGAACTTCTTGAAGGTATGATGCTGTTAATTCAGACAGGTATTGCACGAGATGAAGTTCGCGGAAATGTTGATGTAGAGATGGCTGCCCGACTTTTTCTTTCTCTTAACTTTGTCGTTATCGGTGGCATGATTGTCCTGGAGAATGTAGAAATTTTAGATAGCCAGGTATCCGGCCTTTTTGAAATTTACTGGAACGGTATAAAAAAATAAAAGGAACCATCTGAGATTAAGTTTAAAAAGTACTCTGAGTACTGTTTAGTAACTTATTGCAAATGGTTCCCAAAGAGTTTCATCAGATTCTTTTTTTAATCAAGGTTTGAGCCGATTTCCTTCCCGAAATTGATGGCCTTTTCAATTGCTTCCGGATCGGGATTCCATAATGTTTTGATTCCTTCTCGGCTGATCAATTCGAAGCCGGCGTCTTCAAGAAGTTGATTGATCAACTGGACAGATTCGCCGCTCCATCCATAGCAGCCGAATGCGGCGCCCTTCTTCTCCTGAAATTTAAGACCCTTCACCATCTCCATTAATGATGCTATTGAATGGAGTATACCTTTATTTATAGTCGGTGATCCGATAATAATTGCTTTTGATTTAAATATTTCGGTTACCAGATCATTTTTGTCTGTTCGCGCAGCATTGTACTGCTTGATTGTTATTGTATGATTAGCTTCTTTTATTCCGGAAACGATCGCCTCGGCTGCTCTTCTCGTTCCGTCCCACATTGTGTCATATATAACCGTGACCTGATTTTCCTGGTAGCTGTCTGCCCACTCCATATATTTATTGATAATCTGGAGCGGGTCTTCGCGCCAGATTACCCCGTGGCTGGGACATATCATTTCGACAGGAAGATTGAACGCAACAACTTCCTTGATTTTTGCCGTAACGAGCTTGCTGAATGGAGTAAGGATATTGGCATAATACTTGATTGCCTCTTCATACAGTTCGGTTTGATCCACCAGATCATTGTACATCATTTCAGATGCATAATGCTGACCGAAAGCATCATTCGGAAAGAGGATATTATCTCCTGTCAGGTAGCAGAACATGCTGTCAGGCCAGTGCAGCATCTTTGCTTCAACAAAAATTAGCTCTTTACCGCCAAGGTCAAGTTTGTCGCCTGTTTTTACAGGTTTAAAGTTCCAGTCCTCATGGTAGTGGCCTTTTAACGATTTTACCCCTGCCTCGGAGCAGTAAACCGGAGTGCCAGGGATTTCTTTAAGTAGTTCAGGCAGAGCTCCGCTGTGATCTATTTCAGCGTGGTTAGCTATAATATAATCGATATCTTTCAGGTTTATTTCTTTTTTCAGCCGGTGAATAAATTCCTTTGCGAAGGGCTGCCAGACCGTGTCGATCAGAGCCGTTTTTTCTCCTCCCCTGACCAGGTAAGAGTTGTATGAACTGCCTCGGTGAGTGGTCAACTCTTCACCGTGGAATTTGCGTAATTCCCAGTCAATCTTGCCCACCCAGGAAACGCTGTTATTGATTTTGAATGCCATTTAACTGAACCTCCCCATAATATGATTAGGTGCGAATCATAACCAGCATCATTTTAAACCGCTCTTTGGCTTTAAGGGCATGAGGTTTATGAGCCGGCATTATGATCATTTCTCCTTCACCGACATCATAGGTTTCACCATCAATCATTATTTCTGCCCGGCCATCCAGAATGCAAACCAGGGCATCAAAAGGAGCAGTGTGTTCGCTTAATCCCTGTCCCTGGTCAAAAGCAAAAACAGTAACGGTTCCTTTTTGCTGCTTTAAAATTTCCTTGCTGACTACAGCACCTTCCTGGTAATCTGTGAGTGTTTTCATATCAAGTGTCTTGGCCATCAGGTTTTCTAGATTCATTTTATTACCTCCAGTATAACTCTCCATAGTATTAAATATATATAACCATATCGGTTATATATATTTTAGCATACCCACTGATTCTTAACAACAGATTCTTAATGAACAGATTTTTATTCATCGGGAAGAAGTAAGTCATCAAGAGGTTTGAGAGCTTCCAAAACCCAGTTCTCTCCTCCGGTTTGGTTCGCCTGGTATAAAGCCGGAGCTGCTTCGGCCATGACCTGCCGGATGATCGACCTGGCCGTTTCCAGGTCGCCCAAATGCACCGCGTTTCTGGCCTCAAAGAGAGCCCGGTGGATCTTCTTTTTTAGTTCTTTTTGCTCTCGACTACTCAATTCCCTCATGCTATCTCTACCGCCCATATTAATCTTTTTATAACCGGCAATTCTTAACTTACCTGGATCTGTAATTTATATTATAGCTTATAGCGGTCCAGTATATAAGGGGCAATCACAGCGTCTAAAGGAAAATACATTGTTGTTAGTAGACGGGAAGGAAAAAACAGATAATTGCTGAAATTTATTAGATAAGACTGGAGGTGATGTGCCAAGTTGGAAATATTCGAAGAGCTTAATCGCAGAGATACTCATCCTGAAGATTTTCACTATCTTAGGGAAAGGCAGAGAAAACGGCAGTTCTTCCTTGGTCTGGTAGCTTTCGTATTAGCCCTGTTATTTCTATTTACTGTAACCGGACGATGGCTTTCAGTTTTTTCCGGTCCGGCGTTTAGTTTTCTTAGAGAATCATGGGCACTGCAAGATGACCCTCTGGTCAGAGGTTCAAAAGATGCGGTTGTCCAGATTTACGTGGACTCACGTGCCGGTTCACAGGGTGGACGCATTCGAGGGAGTGGTTTTAATATAATGACCGATGGATTAATAGTGACCAACCGCCACTTGCTTGAGGAGGCAACTACAGTAAGGGTTTCATTTCCCAATCAGGGCACCTTTGTTGTCGGAGAATGGTATCTTGCCCCGGATGTGGATCTGGCAATAATTAAACTTGATTCCGAAAACTTGCCAACCCTCTCATTGACGTCCGAAAAAGTAGCGGAAGGAGATGAAGTACTGGTCATCGGCAATCCACTGCAGTTTGCCCGGATTGCGAATAAAGGGACGCTCATTGGCTTTAGACAATCAGCGGGCTATCATTATCCCCAACTGATTCTTGAAGCAATGATCTATCCGGGCAGCAGTGGAAGCCCGGTAATGGATATGCAAGGCCGGGTAGTGGGAATTGTCTTTGCCACTGTCCGAAGCAGTGACCCCTCAACAATTCAGGGTTTAGCAGTGAATTCGGGAGATCTAATCTTGTTTCTGGAAGAATTGGATATTTTTATACCAACAAATTAAATAATTCTTTGGCGGCTGTATATTTGATTATCAAAGATATAGCATGAATAGCATAAGGTAGATATAATTATAATCAGGAAAGTTATATAAATCGTTCTTCAAAATCCGGATATAGTGAGTAAGGAGGTATGTCAGAATGTTTGTCCGTGATTATATGTCAGTCGATCCAATTACCATCAGTCCCGATGAGTCTGTTGGTGACGCATTGGAAAAATTAAAAGAACATGCAATCAGGCGCTTACCGGTTTTGTCAAAGGGCAAGATTGTCGGCCTGGTAACCAACCAGGATCTTTTAAAGGCTTCGCCGTCTCCGGCAACAAGTCTCTCTATCCATGAGATCAATTATCTTTTCCCAAAAATTAAGATCAGGGATGTAATGACCAGGGATGTGATCACAATCAACCCGGATGCGGCGATAGAAGAGGCAGCAGTAACCATGCGTGAAAATAAAATTGGCACCCTGGTTGTTGAGAAAAACGGTAAACTTGTAGGATTAATTACAGAAAGTGATATTTTTAAAGCCTTCATTGATATTCTGGGATTTGATTGCCCGGGAGTAAGGGTGGCTGTAGCTGTTGATGATCAGACAGGTGAACTCGGCAAAATTACATCGCTGATCGGTTCTCTGAATATAAACATATACAGCCTGGTCATTGGCCATACAAGAGATGGCCGGGTTGTGATTACGATGAGGTTAAAGACAGATCAATCCTTGGAGCTAACGACTGAACTGGAGAAGAAAGGCTATGAAATAATAAGCTAGACTGCAGAAGGTTTTCTATTTATTTTTGTGTAGCGGTTTATCAGGGGGACGACTAAATTCATCCCGATGATTGCAAATGTCGTTCCTTCCGGAAGCCAGCCCCATAAACGCATAGCCATGATAATGATCCCAACTCCGGCTCCGAATATGTATCGGCCGGAGTCTGTTTTTGGCGAATTAATCGGATCTGTCGCCATAAAAAAGGTACCGAGAATCAAGCTTCCTGAAAAAAGGTGGAAGAGAATATTTTGACCGGTAAATAAGCAGACAATTACTGCTGCTATAACACTGGCCGGGATACGCCAGTTCGCATATTTATTATAGAGCAGGTAGGCTCCCCCTGTTATCTGCAATGCTATACTGTTTATTATAAAACAGCTGTTGTTGTTGAAGCAACTCTGTGCGGGTGGAAGGATCAAAAGGCACTTTGTCGAAGCATTTAGAAAAATAGAATTACAAATCACATCACAACTGGAGGAGCGTGATAGCGTGAGCGAAGAAAAATTTATCGGCATTTCCATGAAGCGTAAAGATGGTGATGATAAAGTCAATGGCCGGCTTCTTTACCTCGGAGATAAACAGTCTCCCGCAATGCTTCATGCTGCTGTTAAGACCAGTCCCCATGCACACGCTTTGATCAGGAAGATTGATATTGCCGGAGCCAAAGCCGCACCGGGAGTTAAAGCGGTTATTGCAGGTGATGATGTTCCCGGTAACATTGGCATATACCTTGGAGACAAGCCACCCCTGGCCCGAAAAAGGGTGCGTCACTATGGCGAACCGGTCGCTGCCGTTGTGGCTGACAGTGAACTTAATGCGAAAGCCGCATTGACCCTGATAAAAGTTGAGTATGAACCCCTGCAAGTTGTTCGCTCTCCTTCCGAAGCACTTGAGGAAAAGGCGCCTCTTCTGCATGAAGAGATGGATACATACAGCCACATCCCGGCCATTTTCCCTGAACCGGGAAGTAACGTGGCCAACAGGACGAAGATAAGAAAAGGGAACGTGGAAGAAGGTTTTGCCAAATGTGAAGTGATCGTTGAAGAATCATTCAGTTTTCCTCCGGGAGATCACGTTGCATTGGAAACGAGAGCTTCAAGCGCTGAAATAAAAGCAGACGGACAGGTGATCATACATTCCACAACCCAGGCGCCCTTCGTGGTCCGTAACCTGCTTGCTACAGCATTCGGGCTCGATGTGGGTAAGATAACGGTTATTGCTTCCCCTCTGGGTGGAGGTTTTGGCGGTAAAGCGGGAATTCAACTGGAGGGTTTGGCGTACCTCCTTTCAAAAGCAGTGGATGGCCGTCCGGTTATGCTCATGAACAGCAGGGAAGAGGACCTCTTATCATCACCGGGAAGGACCGGGTTGGAAGCAACAATAAAATTAGGATGCAAAAAAGAAGGCAAGCTTCAGGCAGCCAGGCTTAATTTTTACTTTGATAGCGGAGCTTACGCCGATTATGCTGTAAATATCAGCAGAGCTGCAGCGATTGCCTGTACAGGGCCATATAATATACCTAATGTCTGGTGCGATTCACTCTGTGTTTACACCAACCATCCCTTTGCCACGGCATTCAGAGGTTTTGGCCATATTGAACTTGCTTTTGCCATGGAAAGAGCGATCGACCTGCTTGCAGAAAAGGCCGGCATCGATGCCCTGAAATTCCGGATGATCAATGCAATAAAAGCCGGGGATACAACGCCGACTCAAAGCGAGATGGATTCCAGTACCGGCAATCTGGAGAAGTGTCTTGAAAATATCTCAGCGATGCTCAGATGGGATGCCGGAACAAGAGAAGAACTGCCTGATGGGAAAATCAGGGCCAAGGGAGTTAGCTGTTTCTGGAAAGCTCCGGCTATGCCGACTAATGCTGACGGAGGTGCAATACTAACCTTTAATGAAGATGGCTCTGTAAATATTCACTGCGGGGTAATCGAGATCGGCCAGGGTATTAAAACTGCACTGGCCCAGATACTGGCAGAAAAATTCTTGCTGCACCCCGATCAGATTCATATTGTTGATGAAGTCAATACCCGTACTGCTCCCCATGATTGGGCAACAGCAGCCAGCCGGAGTCTATTTATGATAGGAAGGGCGCTCCTGGAAGCGGCAGATGATGCCATTAATCAATTGCGCAGGACGGCATCTATCGTACTGCGCTGTCCTCCTGAAGATCTACAGGTCGGGGGAGGAAGGGTGTTTCTGGCCGATGAACCTGAGATAGGTGTACCTGTAAAAGATGTTGCCCTCGGTTACATGTACCCCGAGGGGCAATCCATAGAGGGCCAGGTTATTGGTGTGGGCCGCTACATTTCCCGGAGGATCACTGCTATTGATCCTGAAACCGGAAAAGGGAGACCGGCCCTTGAATGGACCATGGGTGTCCAGGGAGTCGAGGTTGAACTTGATCCTGCTGATGGGACCTACCGTGTTTTGAAAGCGGCTTGTTCGATGGATGTGGGAAAGGTTATTAATCCCTTCCTGGCTCACAGTCAGATCGTTGGCGGGATGTCTATGGGCCTCGGCTATGCCGGATGGGAAGGTTTTATCCTTAACAACCAGGGACGGGTTCTAAACGATGATTTACGAAGTTATAAGCTGCTTCGTTTTGGTGAGGAACCGCAGTACATGGTCGAGTTTGTGGAAACCCCCCAACGGGATGGACCCTATGGTGCCAGGGGGTTGGGAGAACAGGGTGTGCTGGGCATGCCAGGCGCTCTTTCCGGAGCCCTGTCACGTGCTGTGGGGCGGCAGTTAAAGAAAATGCCTCTCACACCTGAAAGCATATGGGAAGCAGGGAAGGAGGAAAGAAAATGATACCCTTTGATCTCGATTATTATGCTCCGGAAAAGGCTGATCAGGCTGTAGAGATCTTCTTTTCACTTAAAGAGGAAGGTCGGAAACCTCTCTATTATGCCGGTGGTACAGAAATAATTTCCTTTTGCCGGAGCCAGAGAATTACCCCGGATGCTTTGATTGATATCAAAAATATCAAGGATGCATTGCCGCTGGATTTAGATGGTGATGACCTGGTATACGGAGCAGCGCTGAGTTTAAGTTCAGTCGCAGAAAAAGGCAGCTCTGCTATTATTTCCGAAGTGGTTAAGTGTATAGCCGATCGCACAGTCCGAAATCGGCTTACCCTTGGAGGAAATATCTGTGGACGTCTGCCTTACCGGGAAGCCGTACTGCCTTTTCTCCTGGCCGATGCAGAAATATTACTGCAAGGCAAAGATGGCCGGCACAAAAAACTACTCCGAGATCTATTTGATAAACGCCTGCATCTCGAAGAAGGAGATATCTTGCTGCAGTTAATTGTAAGCAAAAATAAATTAAATAGGTTTGGCTGGCGCAAGCGCCGGGAAAAACACGGACCTGTTGACTACCCGCTTTATCACATCTGCAGCCTTAAAAATGACGGGCAAGTTAAAATAGCAGTCAGTGGCTTATGTTCCTTCCCATTTAGAAACGCGGAGCTGGAGAAAGCGATCAATGATTCTTCCATAGCTGTAAAAGATCGTGTTTCAGATTCGATCAAGAAATTACCCGGTCCAGTGCGCGATGACCATCTCGGTTCATCGGTTTATCGTGAAGCTCTTTGGCAGTCTGACCTGACTGAGATGATTGAGAGAATGGAGGTGGCGGAATAATGATACAGTATAGAAAGATTGCTGTCATTGAACTCGATATTAACAACGAATTATACAGTTTAACAGTCCGCCCCGCTGATACATTACTGCGAGTCCTGCGGGAGAAAGTTGGCTTAACCGGGGCAAAACCGGGATGTGAGAACGGTGACTGTGGTGCATGTACAGTTTTGCTTGATGAAATACCGGTGAAATCATGCCTGATCCTGGCGGTTGAAGCAATCGGTAAAAAGATCACAACGGTTGAAGGCCTGAAAGATAGCGCGATCCAGAACGCTTTCCTGGAACAGGGTGGTTTTCAATGCGGTTACTGTACCTCCGGGTTTTTGATCAATGCTCATGCATTATTGGAAAATCATCCTGATGCGGACAGCAACACAACCAGGGAATGGCTTGAGAGCAACCTCTGCCGTTGCACCGGGTATGAAGGGATAGGCAGATCGGTGGAACGAGCCAAAGCAATTATAAAGGAGAGGAGAGGTAGCGATTCCTGATAATATTAAATTAGAGGTTACTACCAGGTATGCCATCCTTCTGGTTGAATAGTAACTTATATTTATTCAGCCGCCGGGTTAAAAGTGCGGCCGGCGAGTTCTTTATCAAGCATTAATATGCCATGGCCCTGCTCCCCAACTCGCTTGACCAGGTTAAGAAGTCTGTTCATTGATGCCTCTTCTTCAACCTGCTCATCAATAAACCACTGCAAAAAGCTTATACTTGGATAATGCTTTTCTTCCTGGGCCAGGTGCATTAAATCATTGATTAACCCGCTTACAAGCTTTTCATGCTCCAGGGCCAGGGCAAATATCTCTTCTGTACTTTTGAAATCACGTTTTGGGTCTTTGAATCCGGTAATTAAGACTTCATTTCCCTGGTCATTGATAAATTCAAAAAATTTCATTGCGTGAAAACGCTCTTCTTCTGCCTGTACGATAAAGAAGTTGGCGAAACCATCCAAGTCTTCTTTTTTAAAAAAGGCAGCCATTGCCAGATAATAATGTGCGGAAAAAAACTCGTGAGTGATCTGTTCATTCATTTTATCCAGCAACATGTTTGGTAACATTATTTTGCCCTCCTCGATTTTGGTCAATTACATTCTGTGATTCTTTTTTATATTATATTATGGCAAGATATATTTAACAATTACAATTAAGAACCATTATTGATTAGATTAAAAAATATTCTTCTAGTTTATTTTTATTTCAATGTTTTCAGTTTTTACTGTCTATTGCGTCTATTTCCTCCAGGCGTATTTTAGGGATTTCTGGCAGGATTTGTAGATGCTTTAATAGAATGTAAACAGGTCTGTTTATTTCTAATAAAATGGTAAAGTTCTTAATTTCGTCAGACATAACATAGATACAAGGGGTGTGATTTTGTGGAAGAACAGCTTAAATCAGTCTTTGATACCTATAAGGGGGAGAGGAATGAATTGATTCCTGTCCTTCAGGATGTACAGGAGAAAATAGGCTATCTGCCTGAAGAGGCAATGAGGGAAGTTGCCAATTTTGTGAAGGTGCCGGAAAGCAAGGTATTTGGAGTAGCCACTTTTTATGCCAGATTTCACCTCCAACCCAGAGGAAAGCATATTATCAGGTTGTGCTGTGGCACAGCATGCCACGTCCGCGGTGCCATGAAGGTCGCTGATAAGGTTAAGGATATCCTGCAGGTGGGCGTTGGCGAAACCACTGATGATAAGAAATACACCTATGAAGAAGTAGCATGCATCGGTGCATGTGGCCTTGCACCTGTTATGACTATCGATTCGAAAACTTTTGGTAAACTTGATCCCGATAAGACAAAAAAAATAATTACAGAATATGGGACTGAACCCGAAGGGGGGGAAGCGTAGATGGATCATTTCATCGATCCCTGTTGCAGTGAGTGTTTTAATAGTAAAGAAAAACCATGTGATGTTTTTATCGAATGCTGCCTTCAGGGCCCCCTGTGTCATGAAAGTGAATCCTGCAAAGAGGCACGAAAGGCTATAGTTAAAAGGTATTCGCACAGCCCCTTATTCCGGGAACAATAATATTTATCAAGGCTGACAGAAAGGAGTGAAAGCCAAAGTGTATGAAAGACATATTCTGATTTGTGCCGGAACGGGCTGTATATCATCAGGAGCCTTAGAGGTAAAAAATGCCCTGATAGATGAACTGGCCAAACATGGGATGACAGAACAGGTAAGGATTATCATGTCAGGTTGTCATGGATTCTGCGAAAAAGGTCCGATATTTATAGTATATCCGGAAGACGTATTCTACTGCGGCGTTCAAAAGGAAGATGTTGCTGAGATTGTTGAAGAATACCTTGTTAAGGGGAATATGGTCGAACGTCTGCTCTATAAAGACCCTGTTTCGGAAGAAACCGTTATATCCCACGATCAAATTATGTTTTACCATAAACAGCAGCGGCTGGCATTAAGGAACTGCGGTGTAATTGACCCCGAAAATATTGATGAATACATAATCCGAGGTGGCTACCTGGGACTGAAGAAAGCTCTCCAGATGGAACCGATGGATGTCGTAAACGAAGTGAAGAGTTCCGGATTGCGCGGTCGTGGAGGTGCAGGGTTCCCGACAGGTATGAAATGGCAGTTTGCCCTTAGCAGCAAGGGGACAAAAAAATATATAGTTTGTAATGCTGATGAGGGAGACCCCGGGGCATTTATGGATCGCAGTATTCTGGAGGGCGACCCCCATGCTGTGCTCGAGGGAATGATGATAGCGGGAAAAGCTATCGGTGCAGATGAGGGCTATATATATGTTCGCTCAGAATATCCCCTGGCTATTAAACGATTACGTACAGCTATAGGACAGGCAGAAAAGTACGGGATGCTTGGTGAAAACATAATGGGATTCGGATTCAACTTTAAAATAAAGATAAAAGAGGGAGCCGGAGCATTTGTCTGTGGTGAAGAGACTGCTCTGCTGGCTTCCATTGAAGGAAACAGGGGTGTGCCCCGTCACCGCCCGCCATTTCCGGCAGTTGAGGGGTTGTGGAGTAAACCAACCTGTATAAACAATGTTGAAACTTTGGCCAATGTGCCGTTGATCCTTCGTCGGGGAGCAGAAAAATTCGCCTCCGTGGGCACTGAAGGCAGTAAGGGAACCAAAGTATTCGCCCTGACAGGGAAAGTCAACAACACCGGTTTGGTTGAGGTTCCCATGGGTGTAACGATCCGTGAAGTTGTTTTTGATATTGGCGGTGGGATTCGCTATGGCAAAAAATTTAAAGCAGCTCAGATTGGAGGACCTTCAGGTGGATGTATCCCTGAAGAACACCTCGATCTGCCTATCGATTTCGACTCCTTGACTGCTGCGGGAGCGATGATGGGTTCCGGCGGCTTGGTTGTAGTTGATGAAGATACCTGCATGGTTGACATGGCCAGATACTTCCTCAACTTTACACGTAAAGAATCATGCGGTCAGTGTATCCCCTGCCGACTGGGGACCACCCAGATGTTTTATATTCTGGAAGATATCACTGAAGGACGGGGTCGTATCGAGGATATCAAACTGCTCGAAGATCTGGCCTGGGCCGTAAAAAAAGGCTCTATGTGCGGTCTCGGACAGACTGCTCCGAACCCTGTTCTGACAACCCTTCGTTACTTCCGAGATGAGTATGAAGCTCATGTAATCGAGAAAAGATGCCCGGCTCTGGTCTGTAAAGCACTCTTAAAGTACTCGATTGATCCTGATAAATGTATCGGTTGCCAGCGCTGTGCCAAAGCCTGCCCCGTTGAAGCAATCAGCGGAGAGAAGAAACAACCGCATGAAATAGACCAGGAACTCTGCACCAAGTGTGGGGCATGCTTCGATGTATGTCCGAAAAAAGTTGCAGCGGTGCAGGTCAGTTCTGAAGGATTACAAGAAAAAGTTGCAGTTCTTGAGGAGGGTGGCAAATGACTGAGTTGATTACCCTGACTATAGATGGTGTTGAAATAAAAGCAGAACCGGGAACATCGATTTTAAGGGCAGCGCTGGAGAATGGGATATATATCCCTCATCTCTGTGATCACCCAGATTTAACCTCTGTAGGAATTTGCCGGGTTTGCCTGGTTGAGATAGAGGGCCGTCGGCCTACGGTTTCCTGTATGACTCCGGTCGAAGAGGGTATGGTGGTCACTTCAGCAAGTGAAGATCTCGATCAAACCCGTCGGGTTAACCTGGAGCTGCTCGTGCTGAACCACGATTATAATTGCCAGAGCTGTGCTAAAAACAGTCAATGCCAGCTGCAGGAACTGACCCGTTATATCGGTCTTGATGAAGAGCGTATAAAGGCAATGCGCAAGCCTGTGCTGGATCAACCTATTGATGATTCAAATCCTTTCTATTTAAGGGATATGAATAAGTGCGTGCTTTGCGGTATCTGTGTCAGGACCTGTGATGAAATACAGGGCGATCACTGTATCGATTTTGCCTACCGCGGAATCAAGACAAAAATCGCTGTACTGGGTGACAAGCCGATAATTGATTCCACCTGTGTTACCTGTGGAGAGTGTGTAGCCCGCTGTCCGGTTGGAGCTCTAGTACCAAGAGATGAAGCGGAACCGACTTATGAAGTCGAAACTATCTGTCCATTCTGCGGATGCGGATGTGGGATCATTGTAGGTGCCCGTGGTGGTAAAATAGTCAGTTCCCGTGCGGTTCCGGATAGCCCTGCCAGTAACGGCAGTCTCTGTGTGAAGGGTCGATTTGGTCTCGGTTTTATCAATCATCCTGATCGTTTGAAGACACCGCTAATTCGCAAAAATGGTGAACTGGTCGAAGCAAGCTGGGAAGAAGCTCTCTCGCTAATTGCCGAAAAACTGGGTAGCTATAAAGGCGATCAGTTTGCTATGATTGCATCGGCCAAATGTACCATCGAAGATAATTATGTAATGCAAAAATTTACCCGAGCAGCGATGCAAACCAATAATATTGATCACTGCGCACGTCTCTGACACGCCCCGACAGTGGCCGGTCTGGCCACTTCACTGGGCAGCGGAGCGATGACCAACTCAATCAGTGAAATCGGTGATTCATCCTGTATCCTTGCCGTTGGGACCAGTACAACCGATGCTCATCCGATCATCGGGTACCAGGTTAAAAAGGCAGTTCGCAATGGGGCAAAATTAATTGTAGCCAATCCCCAGGAAGTTGCCCTGGTTCGTTTCGCCGATCTGCACCTGCCTCTTAAACCCGGCACTGATGTGGCTCTTCTGATGGGCATGGCCAGGGTTATAATCGAAGAAGGCCTGCATGATGAAGATTATATTGCCGAACGATGTGAAAATTTTGAGCAATTCAAGGAATCACTTGAAGCATTTACCCCTGAGTTTGTTAGTGAAACCACCGGGTTACCCTTCGATAAGATTGTTGAAGCGGCGCGGATGTATGCTAACAACAGTCCGGCTTCAATTCTCTACTGCATGGGTATTACCCAGCATTCTCATGGGACAGATAACGTTCTGGCGGTCAGCAACCTCGCACTGATAACCGGCAACCTGGGTCAGGTTTCTGCAGGAGTTAATCCTCTTCGTGGTCAGAATAATGTCCAGGGAGCCTGTGATATGGGTTCACTGCCAAATGTTTTTACCGGATATCAGAAAGTTGAAAACGACGAAGCACGTAAGAAATTCGAAGATGCCTGGGGCGTTTCTTTAAGCGGTAAACCCGGGTTAACGCATACTGAAATTTTTGATGCAGCTTATGAAGGTAAGATAAAAGCGATTTACCTGGTCGGTGAAAATCCGGTTCTAACCGAAGCCAATGCGGCGCATGCCCAGGAAGCAATGGAGAAACTGGAATTCTTTGTTGTCCAGGACATCTTCCTCAACGAAACAGCAGAAGTGGCAGATGTTGTTTTGCCTGCTGCATCTTTTGCAGAAAAAAACGGCTGTTTTGTCAATACGGAACGACGGGTACAGCGTGTCCGCAGGGTGATAGATCCCGTCGGTGAAGCGAAGCCCGATTGGTGGATTGTAAGCGCTATAGCAAATGAAATGGGTTATGAGGGTTTTGCCTATCACAGCGCTGAAGAAATCTTCAATGAAATGGCCTCTCTGACACCCAGTTATGCCGGTTTAAATTACGATCGGATCGATGAATTCGGAATTCAGTGGCCCTGTCCTACGGTCGATGATCCGGGAACGCCTATACTGCACACTGAAAAGTTTGCCACTCCTTCTGGTAAAGGCAAACTGGTTCCACTGTCGTACAGGGAATCCGCCGAATTATGCTGCACTGATTTCCCTCTAATTCTTACCACCGAGCGCAGCCTTTACCAGTTCCACAGCACCATGACCCGCTACTCAGAAGGGCTGGATGAACTGAGCGGCGGTGAGCATATCCTGATCAATCCCGATGATGCATTGAGAATGGGTATTGAAGATGATGATATGGTCGAAGTTAAATCGCGACGCGGAGCAATAAAAGTCCGGGCTAAACTCTCCAAAAGGAGTCAACCTGGTGTTGCTTCTCTCAGTTTCCATTTTGCTGAATGCCCGACTAACCTGCTGACCAGTTCAGCACTCGATCCGGTAGCAAAAACTCCCGAAACAAAAGTTTGCGCTATCCGTATAGATAAAGCCTAAATAATTAGTAAAGAAGACAACTACAAAATAAGTAAACGATCCAAAGCCTGTCCACGGATCGTTTACTTATTTATGCATATGCCGCTAGTTAAAATTTTTAGTGAAATATCTTTATACCTCTTCGTTCAATATCTTCAAATTTTAAGATGAATCAAGCTTTTACATGAGTGTGTTATAATGGAAATACTCGATGCAGGGATTTCAGGCGAAAGGCGGTTTACCTCCCTCCAATGTTTCCGATACGCGATACAATTACTTATCACGGAGCAAAAATTGCTACCTTCGGGCTTTTAATCATAACCAGCCTGGCCTATTTTTTTCAGCTTTCCTTTGGGTTTGAAGAGTTACCGAATATCTTTGAAACTTACGGATTTATTCCTCAGGATTTTTTTCTTAATCCTGTAGGGGAATTTTATACCATTATAACCAGCATATTTGTCCATGGCTCTTTTATACACTTGATCGGAAACATGTGGTTTATCTGGGTTTTTGGGCCTGCCGTGGAAGGACGGTTGGGATTCAGCCGTTTCATGTTGCTCTATTTTTTAGCTGGAATCGCCGCTGCACTTCTGCAGGGGTTTTCACTTCCCAACAGTGATATACCGATGGTAGGGGCATCCGGTGCGGTATCGGGAGTACTTGGGGCATATCTTGTTCTATTTCCCCGGGCCAGGGTTCTTACGTTCATCCCCCCTTTCATATTCTTTTCTTTTTGGCTACCTGCACCAATTTATTTAGGCTATTGGGCTATCCTTCAGGTTGTCTATGCTTTCTTTGAAGTGCCCGGTGTTGCCTGGTGGGCGCATATTGGCGGTTTTGTGCTCGGCCTGATATTAATCCTGATTATCCGTCCCAAGCGTAATTACCGTGCTGATCCATTTTGGGAATGCTGGCGTGATTACTGTTAACTGCGAGGAGGTTATACAATGGAAGTTTTTTCTCAGGTATTCTGGCTCTTTTTGATAATTTCAATGCTTACACCTTACCTGCAGCAGCAGCTGTTGCGGTCAGCAAGAACACGTAAAATGATCGAACTTGAACGGAGGCGGGGCAGTAGAGTGATAACGCTGATCCACCGCCAGGAGGCACTGAGCCTGCTGGGGATACCCCTGACCAGATATATTAATATTGAAGACTCGGAACAGGTCTTAACGGCAATCCGGCTTACGGACAAAAATGTACCAATTGATCTGATTCTACATACTCCCGGAGGGCTTGTTCTGGCTTCAGAGCAAATTGCTGAAGCTTTACTTCGTCACCCTGGTAAAGTTACCGTGTTTGTTCCCCATTATGCCATGTCAGGGGGTACTCTGATTGCCATGGCAGCAGATGAACTGGTCATGGATGAAAATGCCGTACTCGGACCTCTTGATCCCCAACTGGGGCAGTACCCGGCAGCATCACTGGTAAAGGTGATGGAGACCAAACCGGTTAAAGATATTGATGATCAAACGGTTATCCTCGCCGATGTTGCGGCAAAGGCTCTCAAGCAGGTTAAGATAACTGTTAGAAACCTGCTTAAGAAGCATATGGATGAAGGACAGGCCGATAAGACTGCAGAACTCCTAACCCAGGGAACATGGACTCATGATTACCCAATTGACGTAGCCCAAATTGCTTCCATGGGTCTTAATGTTAATACCGATGTGCCTCCGGAAATTTACAGCCTGATGAGCATGTTCCCCCAACCCCGTACCGCCAGACCAAGTGTTGAATACAACCCGGGGCCCGTTTACCCTGCCGGACCAAAAGAAAAATAATTTCGGGACACATTATTTAATTATATTTTCTGAATATTTATGCCCAGGAGCTGCTGCTTATATGTCTGAAAAAATTGATCTTTCAAAGCTTGAAAAAAAACTGATAATCCGTAACGTTGAATCGGATCAATCCTGAAAAATAATTGTAATCAATGCCCCACCAGTGGCTCCACTGCCGATTTTAATTGAACCCCTGTGTTTCTCTATTATTGCCCGGGAAATAGCCAGCCCCAAACCGCTTCCACCGTTGTCGCCGCTGTAGAAAGGTTTAAAAGCGTTGTCTATTGCTCCCTGGCCGAATCCGGGCCCATCGTCTTCTATAGTGACTTTGCCGCCATCAATCGTAATTAAAATTTCACTTTCTGCATACTGCAGCGCATTGCCTATTATGTTCAGAAAAAGTCGATATATTTTCTCGGGGTCACCTTTAATAAACCGATTACAGTTAATACAGGCAACCTTAACAGATATCCCTTTATCCAAAGCCAGGCTGTGCAGGGCATGAACTGCTTCACGGGCAATATCCTCGGGCAGGATTTCTTTGAAATGGTAGTCTTCTTTAATCGATTCCATCTTAGAAAGATAGATAAACTGATCAACCAGCGCTTTCATACGCCGGGCTTCCTTGATAATTATATCTAAACCCTGCTGTGCTTCAGTTGGCGGTATTATTCCGTCCCGGATAGCTTCTGCGTATCCCTGTACAGACATCAATGGTGTTTTTAATTCATGTGAGGCCTTTTGGAAGAAATCTTTCTGGGCATGATCATATTCAACAAGCTGGTCCGTCATTTCGTTGAAAGCGTGAGCCAGTTCCTCAAGCTCATCACCTGTTGATATATCAAGCTTCCCATCAAAATTCCGCCTGGCTAATTCAGAAACCCTTTTTTTAAACTTCTGTAATGGATCTACAACAACCCTGGTTACGAAAACTCCTGCCACCAGTGAAACAATGATACCGGCTCCAAGGGCGAGAGCCAGTATGCCCAGTAAACTCTGGTTTAATTGGGTGAGAAGATCAAGCCTGGAATATAAAATTAGTGCAGCCTGAGAAGCTTCCCCCGATACAATCACGGGGAAAGCTACGGCAACCAGATCTCTTTCTACCATACTTTCCCGGGGTTCTTTGATAAAGGCCAACTGGTAGAAGGAATCGTTTTCAATGATTGTTCCTGAAGGATAGGTTTCTATATTGCTGCTTTCCAGAATTTCTCCACTTTCCAGAATTACCAGGTAATCGGCATATGCTATCCGGTTTGCCAGGGTAAAGTATACACCCCTCATGTAGCCGCTTTCATGCATGCCGGAACGATCTGCTGCAGAGAGTGCGGAGGCAACCCGGTATAGGCTTTCAACTGTATCATTGATCAGGTATTGACGGACCGTTAAACTGAATGCCAGAGTAAGCACGGCAAAGGAAATGAGCAGTACTGCCAGGTAGCCGATAAAAATTCTCCTAAACATCAAGCCTATACCCGTAACCCCATACCGTTGTAAGCTCTGGCTGGGCTCCTTTTTCCCTTATTTTTTTTCTGATCCGTTTTATGGTATCATCAACTGCTCTTTCATCACCTTCATAGTCATAACCCCATATATTTTCGAGCAATGCTTTTCTGCTGAAAGAGTAATTTGGAGATCGGGCCATAAGCATAAGCAGATCAAATTCTTTACTAGTTAAAGCCGTGTCAATACCCCCGATTGTAACTTTTCGCTGCCCGGGATTGATTATCATATTTTTTATTTCCAGCGTGGCTTCAGTATCCTCCTGGGGAATAATTCTTCTAAATATATTCTTAACCCGGGCTACGAGTTCTCTCGGGCTGAAAGGTTTGGCCAGGTAATCATCACCGCCTATTTCAAGGCCTAAAACACGATCGAATTCTTCTCCACGGGCAGAAACAAAGATCACTGGCAGGTTGTATTCCTCTCGAATCATCCGGCACAAGTTCAAGCCATCGCTGTCAGGAAGCATTATATCAAGAATAAACATATCGGGTACACTGTTAAGCAGGGCATTATTCAGTTCCTCGGCGGAAGAAAAAGTACGAACAATGTAACTTTCTTTTTCAAGGTAGCGTTTGATTAAGTTGCGAATATTTTCTTCATCGTCAACAACCCAAATAACTTTCATCAGGTAATCTCCCTATCTTATAATACTTTTTATATTTTACCAAATAACATGGTTATAAAACCAATAACATAATAGTTTGGTTTAAGAGAGATTGTAAGGATAAAAGAAATCCAGTGGAATTATCCGCTGGATTTCAGGCCGATCCGCGCAAACATTTTTTGAGGTTAAAGTTGCAGCTGCTTTTTCCAATCTAAAGTTGCGCGTTCCTCGACCAAATTTTCCGTTTTCACTAACGTCTCAGGTTTCTACTATCAGTATAAAATTCAGTTTTGGCAGTTTTGTGGAATTAATGTTAAAGTTCTATGAAGTTTTTGTGTTGATAGTCAGGCAGCGTATCATCACCAGCCCTTGGTTTCACTCTTGCTCTTACAATAGCGCTTTATAATATTCCGGAAGGTATTGCAATGGCCTGTCCGGAGCGGTCTTTGGCACAACTGCAGGAATTCTGTTGCTTTCGGTTATTTAAGATTAACTTTAATTATCTTTAACAACCAACTTAAATATCTCTACCAGGTTGGGATCAAACTGTTTACCTGAACACATCTCAAGCTCTGTTAAAGCTTCATTGTGGCTAACCGCATCTTTATACGGACGGGTATTGGTCATTGTGTCATAAGCATCTACAATGGCAAGAATCCGGCATTCGATTGGTATTTCTTCTTCTTTCAGCCCCATCGGATAACCTCCGCCGTCCCAATGTTCATGATGTTTTAAAATAAGGTCAGCAACTTCGGTTAAATCAGAAGATGTGGATGCAATTCGATACCCTTTTTCCGGATGCTGCTTCATTACCTGCCACTCTTCATCATTTAACGGACCCGGTTTAAATAATATTTGATCCGGTATACCCACTTTTCCCAGGTCGTGGACTTTTGCCAGCAGGGCAAGATCAGTCAGTTGGTTTGAAGTCAACCCAATTTTTTCTCCCATTTTAAGGCAAAGTTGTTCAAGCCTTTTTGCATGATCCTCGGTAAAATAATCCCGTTCAGCAAGCGCGGCCATTAAACTCCTGACTATTCCGTTACGCGCACTTGTACTCCTGTATAATTTGTCCCTGAACATGAGGTCATCGGCCTGCTTATAAAGTTTTTTCAAGCTTTCACTGCCGTCCTTGGCAGTTGCCACACCGATAGAAATGCTAAGTGGAAGGTGTGAATGATTTTGGTTATAGAGGTAAACCTGGTAACGGATCTGCCTGGCGATGCTTTCTGCTTCGTATTTCCCGGTAAGGGGGAGTATAGCGGAAAATTCATCACCACCAACCCTTGCAAGTATTCCCGCGCCGTCTAGTGATTCACTGATCAGTTTGGCGCATGTTTTTAAAAGACGATCGCCGGCACTGTGACCGATTGTGTCGTTAATAAGCTTCAGTCCATCAATATCAATGGTAATTATAGAAGTTGGATAATCCGGTTTTTCACTCAGTTGGTGTAGCTTCGCTTCAAAGAAAGACCGGTTGTACAGTCCGGAAAGTTGATCATGATAACTCAGGTAATAAAGTTTTTCCTCACTGTAATCAAGTGCCTCCTCGATAGTTGTAAGCTGTTTTCCGATCAAATCCAATCTGCTATTTGCGTTACTTAGAGATTGTTCTTTCTCCTGAAGTGATTCAAAGTAAACCTGTGCCTTCCCTAAAAGATGGTTAATAGTTTTGCCCAGTGCAGTAAATTCATTGTATTTATCCAGGGGAAGCCGGTAAGAGAGATCTTTTTCAATATCAATATTTTTAATATTTTTTTCGAAAATTAATAATGGCTTGTGAACGTAAAAGTGGTGATAAAGAAGAAAGAGGATAAAAACAAGTATCGTAGCAGCCCCGGCAAACATAAATTCCAATCTCATTTTTGCAGTAACTGCATTGAGGTTGCTTTCGGGGATAAACGTGGCAAGATGCCAGTTGGTATCTGCTATAGGGAGATAGGCAAGAAAACCTTTGCTTTCATCGAGAGTCATCGAATCCATACCATTTTCAGGAATACTGTTTTCAAGATTTCCATATCTAGTCTGCAAAGTTACCAGGCCAGTGTCCGGAGCATAATCAAAGTCCGGGTGGGCCAGGATATTCCCTTTTCCATCTACAAGAAAGGAGTAACCTCCATTTGTAGATTCATGTAGATTGATCAGGGCGATTATCTGCTTTATATCTATATCACCACCGACGACACCAATTAAAGAACCATTGCTGTTGAAAACAGGGCAGGCGATTGTAATTATCAACTTATCATTACTGGCATTTACAAATGCCTCGGTAATAATAGTATTTTTCTGATCGACTGCCTTGCTGTACCAGGGGCGGGATCTCAGTTCAAATCCAGGTGGCATCTGCCATCCGCTGGCATTGATCATCCGGTTGTCGGTTGTTCCGAAGTAGATTGAAGAGAAATCGTCATTTTTTTCAAGTAAAATTGTGAGATAGCCCAGTATATCATTGTCGTTCCAACGATCCATAGAAATATAATCAGCAGCAGCTTCGATAGTTCTGGCATTTTTCTTAATCCAGCTACCAACATCATCATGAATAGTTTGAACTGATAATTCGGCAATCTGCCTTGTGCTATCAAGCATCACACGGTTTGTACTGTAATGCTGATAATACCAGCCTATAACAAAGATAATGACGGTAATGAGAGCCAGTAAATAGATATTACGGAGTAATCGATACAATTTTCTCTCCCGGGGCAGTAATTTGGTATTTATTTTAATTCGGGACCGATTGGTTGATTCCTTTTGTTTAAAGCCTAATTTTTAATAATGATAAGTATTTGTGATATAATATACTTAATCTATAGAAATACTATAAATAATAAGCCTGAGGAGTTGATCTCAAGTGGATTCTGAAAAAAGTAAACAGGCAAATCGTTTGATCAATGAAAAATCACCCTATCTGCTTCAGCATGCTTACAACCCGGTAGAATGGTATCCCTGGGGCAATGATGCTTTTGATAAAGCACGAAAAGAAAATAAACCGGTTTTTCTCAGTATCGGATATTCCACATGCCACTGGTGTCATGTCATGGAGAAAGAATCATTTGAAGATCCCGAAATTGCCGATTTGCTTAATAAATATTTTGTTCCAATAAAAGTAGATCGGGAAGAACGGCCCGATCTCGACCAGATTTATATGACTGCCTGCCAGGCTCTTACCGGTCAGGGAGGCTGGCCTCTTAATGTTTTTCTGACACCGGATAAAAAGCCTTTTTTTGCAGGAACTTATTTTCCTAAAAGTTCGGCTTTTGGCATTCACGGTCTGATGGAACTTTTACCAAGAATTCATAATGCCTGGGAAGAGGAGAGGGTCAGGGTAGAGGAAGCTGCAAATGAACTTACAGCTCTCCTAAAGAACCACGGAGAAGGAATAAGCGAAAAAGATTACAGCCGTATAGATCTCAATCTATTTCAGGAAATCCTGAATAAAGCGTACAGACAATTCGCGGATGTTTACGATCATCAATACGGGGGGTTCGGTGGTGCTCCAAAGTTTCCTTCACCCCACCAACTGTCGTTTTTAATCAGCTACTATAAAAGGGTCAAAAAACAAGAAGCACTTGACATGGCCGTAAACTCCTTACGAGCGATGCATCGCGGTGGGATTTTTGATCAGCTTGGGTATGGTATACACCGTTATTCTGTTGACCACAAGTGGTTGGTACCTCATTTTGAAAAAATGCTCTATGATCAAGCGACAACATCCCTGGCCGCACTCGATGCTTATAAAGCATCCGGTGATCCCGAAATGGCGGAATTTGCCCGAAAGATTTTTAAATACGTACAGACCAACCTTACCTCCCCGGAGGGAGCTTTTTATTCTGCAGAAGACGCGGACAGCGAAGGGAAGGAAGGGACTTTTTATGTTTGGGAACTGTCAGAGCTTTTGAAACTGCTCGGGCTGGATATTGGAAACCTGGTTGCAGAATATTTTGGAGTGACTGCTCAGGGGAATTTTGAGGGCAAGGTCAATGTATTATCAAGAAAGGTAGATGATCCTGACTTTGCTGCAGAAAAGGGTTTATCAGAAGAGAAACTTCGGAAAATTATTGCAGAAGCCAGGACGGTATTACTGGCAGCACGGAATAAACGAGTCCATCCTTTTCTTGATGACAAAATAATTACCGCTTGGAATGGTTTGATGATTGCCGCCCTTTCCCGTGGAGCAAGTATCCTGGGAGATGAAAATTATCTCCAGGCAGCAATGAAGGCTGCAGATTTTATTTTAGTTAATCTGAAGAATGAAGAGGGAATGCTTCTAAGACGATATCGCGGTGGTGCAGCAGATATTGCCGGTTTTCTTGAAGATTATTCCTTTTTAATAAAAGGATTGATTGAACTCTACCGCGCATCATTAAAGGATGAATATCTTGAAGAGGCACGTAATCTCCTCAGAATTATGCTGGACCTTTTTGAACTTAAAGACGGGAGAATGCTTTTCAGCATATCCGGTAGAGATGATGAACTACCGGTTATTGCAGAAACTTACGATGGTCCAATACCTTCAGGATTATCGATGGCTGCGATGAACATGATAACTCTCGGACGGGCTTTACCTGATGAGGGGTTTGTAGAAAAGACTTTGCATATCCTCAACATGCACCGGGAAAAACTTGAAAAGTATCCTACTGGGCATGCTTATCTTTTATCAGTTCTTGAGTATACAGTGTCATCTAATGAAGGGGCTTTTTCCTGCTCTTTGGACGGGACTTGCGGTTGGGAATAACTTTTCTAACCCCCCCTTTGGGATCTTTGACATCCCCCCGGTAGCGTGGGATAACATGAATATGAAAATGGAAAACAGTTTGACCGGCATAATGACCTACATTAGCCCCGATATTATAACCGTCGGGGTTATATTTTTTATCCAGATATTTTTTCAGGCTGCAGATCAGCTGATGTATAGCTTCATGTTCTTCAGCAGATGCATCAAAATAAGTGCTCACATGCCGTCTTGGTATAACAAGTGAATGGCCATTACTTATCGGGGTCCCATCATAGAACGCAATGGCCAGTTCATTTTCAGCAATTATTGTTAAGTTGGCTGTATCACAGAAAGGGCAATCATCCATTAATATTATCTCTCCTTCAGCGGTTATTGTGACCATGATATTTCCAATCTGTCCATTACTATAACATAAGATCAATTATGGCTGTCAACCTTTAAGCACGATAGAGGGAAAGAAGGTCTATTTGTCAAAATTATTATCAGGTTTACTTGTCTATAAAATGCAAAATAAAGGGGCAAACCAGATGACAACGGCAGTTATTTTAGGATTGATCTTTTTATTTTTACTTATTATTGTAACCAGGGCTGTCCGCTTCAAACCCTCATCACCTCAATATTGTTCTTTGCCCGAATCTTATTTCAGTGGGTTCAAGCAGGAGGCGTCCTCACACCTCGTTGAGATGATCCGCTGCCAAACAGTTTCTCCTGACGTTAAAGGAGGTGGATATGACCAGTTTGAAAAATTTCAAAACCTGCTTAAAAACTTTTATCCACTGGTTCATGGAAATCTAGATCATGAGAAAGTAAACGAACATTCTCTTCTTTATCGCTGGCCCGGCAAAGTGAATGATAAACCGGTTCTCTTTATGGCGCATTATGATGTTGTCCCTGCCGATGGTGACAAATGGCGAAAACCACCTTTTGAAGGGATAATTGAAAATGGAATAATTTACGGACGTGGTACCCTTGATACCAAAAGCACGCTCTGCGGAATTCTTGAAGCAGCAGAGATACTGCTTGCTGAGAATTTTCAGCCGGAACAGGATATCTATTTTGCCTTCGGTCATGATGAAGAAATGTCAGGTAGAGGAGCAGAAGCAATCTCGGAGATTCTCCAGTCAAGGGGAATAAAGCTGGATATGGTTCTTGATGAGGGAGGAGCTGTTGTTCATGGTGTTTTCCCCGGGATAAAAAACCCGATCGCGGTAGTCGGCCTGTCGGAAAAAGGGATAGCGGATGTTCAGGTATCGGTTGAAGGTTCCGGGGGGCATGCATCAACACCAGGCAGGCATAATCCATTGAATACACTGAGTAGGATTATCATCAATGTTGAAAAAAATCCTTTTAAGGCAAACATTCCCGTTGAAGTCAGAGAAATGTTCGATACATTGGGAAGACATATGCCAGTTGCTTACAAGGTAATCTTTGCCAACCTATGGTTATTTAAGCCTTTACTGCTCAAAATGCTACCCATGGTTAACCCCGAATTAAACGCATTGTGCCGCAGCACAATAGTGTTTACAATGGCAGAGGGAAGCAAGGCAAGTAATGTAATACCCGTAAAGGCGAGTGCTGTAGCAAACCTGAGGCTGGCAGCAATGGATACAAAAGAAGATGCCCTGATTCATATTGAAAAGTCTGCATTAAAGGCTTCGAGAAAAGCCAGATCGGCGAAGGAGCCGCTTACTCTTAAGGTTACTCTGATCGAAGGACACAATGCCTCCCCTTCATCAAGTACATCGTCTGAAGCTTACCGTAAATTAGCAAGAGCAATCAATGACTGTTTCAGGGGTGCGATAGTTACTCCGTATATAATGCTTGCAGCTTCAGATGCCAGGCATTTTTGCAAAATCAGCAATAACGTTCTCCGGTTTTCACCGATTGAAATGGATGAGTCGGAATTACACAGTATTCATGGAGTTGATGAGCGGATCTCTGTTGAAAAATTAAACCGGCTGGTCAATTTTTATTATTTAATGCTTAGCAGATCCTGAACGGTTTATTTGCCGGGGATAATAGTATATACTAACTGAAGTATAATTATGTTACCATCATTTTCTGTGGGAGGTCAGCACTTATCGTGGATGAACAAGGCAAACTCAGCAATTCTGAACGTTTTCTTAATGCTTATTCAGCTATTGAACATGAAATGGAAAGAATCCTTGACCTGAAAGACCACCGCCGTTTTTTTGAATTGATTGATAAAAGTGCCCGGATCAACCCGATAATTGAACGTTTCAAGTTTGATCTGCGCGAATTTGGAGAACTTCGCAATGCAATTGTCCATGACCGGGCAGGTGGTGAAATTATAGCTGAACCAAATGATCAGGCAGTTGCCCAGATTGAAAGAATAGCTCACCTGCTCCTTGAACCACCCGGGGTGGCTCCTGATTTCCTTAAAGAAGTGCTTACTCTAAAAGTCAGTGATCCAGTTTCGCGGGCGATACGGGAGTTAAGTAATTTTTCATATACCCAGGCTCCGGTGCTTGACGATGGGAAACTTGCAGGCATGGTTACTTCAAATATGATTGTAAAATGGATGGGGAAAAGCCTGGCAGATGGTACCTTTAATATTAATAAAACTACCCTGCAAGATGTCATCCGTGTCGTGGGGCATGAAAATAATTATATAACTGTATCGGTGAACAAATCACTTTTTGAAATCCCGGAGTTATTCTACAAGTGGCAGCAGGATGGCAAAAAATTAGAAGCCGTTCTGATAACCCAACACGGCCGGTTGGATGAGAAATTGCTCGGGATCATCACCAACCGTGATTTACCCGCGGTTCACCGCGAACTCGAAAATAAATGGTAGGTATTAGGCATATGAGTATTCGAAAGTATATATATCTTTCTATATTTGTTTTTCTCAGCTTGTTGATGCCCATCTTCCTCTTCTATGTAACAGTCAATTATCCCGATCCGGCACCGTATACTGTCGAAGGGGGCACCCTGGCAAAGGAAAATGAAGCCCCAAGTGTTGATTTTTATTCCCTGGTTTACAAACCAGCCGGAGGGAATGATTTTACTGCGCCTGAAAAAAACAGACCGGAACAGGAGCCGTCACCTATTCCTGAAGTTGAAGCAGGAACCGGAAATGTTGATAAAAGCACAGGTTCAGCTACTGGCTCGTCGAATAAAACAGAAAGCGTCAGCTCGTCATCTTCCTCGGGCAGTTCAGTATCTTTAAGCCAAAAAGAAAAACAGATGCTGGATTACATTAATGATGCAAGAAAAACTGCAGGACTGCCTGCACTCCAGTTAAACAGCCAGCTGACCAGCGCGGCACGTGCAAAAAGCAAGGATATGGTTGACAATAATTATTTCAGCCATAGTTCTCCCACATATGGCACCCTCGAAGGCCTCTTAAAGCGATTTGGCATTAACTACCGGACTGCCGGTGAAAATCTGGCAATGAACTCCAACGGTAGTGTAAGCGCTGCCCATAATTCTCTGATGGGTTCTCCGGGGCACCGGGCTAATATATTAAACAGCGGTTATACCGCTGTGGGGATTGGGATCCATGTAAAAAGTGACGGCAGCCATTACTACACCCAGCTTTTTATCGGACGCTGACCCATAGGTCAGGCTGGGAAAACTTGCATGTAGTGGTTAAGCCATAGGAGGTTCTCCCATGTATAACAGAGGTTTTCTTTTTTTTATTACGGTAATTTTTCTGGCTTCAACATTTTTTACCGCTCTTCCGGTTTCAGCTCAAAATGTCGAAGATTACCCAATTCAGGATAGTTACGAGGAATACTATTATCGTGGCCGGGTCCTTGAGGTAAACGAAACCGAAGAAAAACGGCACGAATATTTCACAATGATTGAACAGGAACTGATTGTTGAGTTAACCAGCGGACCCTATAAAGGTGAAGTGCTTACTATTATAAATAATTTTTTTGCCGGGGATCCGGTCTATGATTTTCTCCTTGATAAAGGGCAGGAAGTTATTGTTGTAACCATTGGCGAAGAAGGTTCCTTTGAACAGGCTTACGTGCAGGACATGGTCCGGGATCGGGGTGTTTATTATCTTGTTGCCATATTCCTGATCGTTCTTTTAGTCGTGGGCAGAATGAAAGGGCTTAAAACAATTATTACTCTTGCCGTTACTATATTTATGATCTTTACTTTCCTGCTGCCACTTCTTTTAAAAGGAATAAGCCCGATCCTGCTCGCAGTATTAACTGCTACAGCAGCAATTACTTTTACCCTGCTTGTAATCGGGGGGATAAATATGAAATCAATAGTGGCAATCCTGGGTACCATAGCCGGAGTTATCGTAGCCGGCATGATGGCTTACTGGGCAGGCAGTATGGCTCGTTTAACCGGATTTGGTACACATGAAGCCCAAATGCTCTATTTCCTGGATCATACTATAGATTTCAGAGGACTGCTTTTTGCCGGAATTATCATCGGTTCTCTGGGGGCGATAACTGATATCGGGATGTCGGTAGCATCTGCAGCAGCCGAGATTAGGCAGGTATGTCCCGATATTCATTTCAGGGAACTTTTCAGGGGAGCTTTTAATGTCGGGCGTGATGTGATGGGAACCATGGCAAATACCTTGATCCTGGCTTATGTGGGATCAGCTATTCCGATGCTTTTACTGGTTATGGGTAATCGTCTTGATTGGTTGAAGGTGATAAATATGGATATGATCGCAACAGAGTTCGTCAGGGGAATAGCCGGTAGTATAGGGTTGGTTGTCGCTGTGCCGGTTACGGCAGTTCTTGCCGGGTATCTTTTAGCCGGTAAGAGAGGCTAATAGCTGTTAATTTAATCCCTAATTAAAAAAAGTATTAATGAATTTTCCTATAACGTCGGCACCGCCTATTATGGTGCCGATTGTGCTTCCTAAATTGGTAAAAATCACAACCAGCAGGATGTGAGTGATTTTATTACGCCAGAATCCCTTTACGGTGTGAATATCTTCTGCCAGGTTTTCAAAGTCATCCACGCTCGGTTTTCGCACTATTGCCTCGGTCAGACCCGCGAACCATCCAGCCGCCAGCATAGGGCTTAGTGAGCTGATTGGAGCTGCCAGGAAAGCGGTCAGAATAGCCAGGGGGTGGGCCATGGCTATAATTGCGCCCAGAACTCCGAGGGAACCGTTCCAGAGAACCCAGCTCACAATCTGATCGATACCGGTTGACCTGTCGACTGAAAAAGTAAGGGCGATAATGAGAATGATGATCAGGGGAATGCTCCAGGCGAACATTTTTGTCGTTTTTGAAGCAGGCAAAACTTTTGTAAGCTCATCTAAATTCTGATCGTGGTGAATCTCCTTTTTAATCCCCGGGATATGACCCGCGCCAAGAACAGCAACGATTTTATTTCCGGGAGCAGTTTTGATTTTTTCAGCCAGGTATTTATCACGTTCATCAATGATGATTGATTTTAACTGTGGGAAAGACCTTGAAAGTTCGTCCAGAGCAGCAGTAAGCATATCCTGACTCTTCATCTTTTCCATATCTTCCTCGGTTAAGTCTTCACTGACGAAAACACTCATTAAAAGTTGGAATAACAGTTTAAGCTTGCCCCAAAAACTGATATTCCTCCATAAGCGTAGCATGGTAACCTGAATGTCCCGATCAGCAAGGCATAATTCTGCCCCAACCTGTTCTGCCGATTTAATCCCCTGTACCATTTCCTGCCCGGGTTGAATACCGAATTTTTTCGCCAGTCTGCGCTGATAAGAGGAAACAACAAGGTTGGCCAGCAGTAGAAGTGCTTTCCCTTCCCTGATGATCTTGACAATGTCTGTGTTTTTCCACCTGTCTGCTTCCATTATGGAATGGTATCGGGATTGACACAGTTCGATACAGACAGTATCAGGTTTTTCAGTTTCTATGACATCCTTAACTTCAGCAACACTCATTTTAGATACATGAGCGGTTCCGATCAGGGTTATTTCACGATCACCAATAACTAAGCGATGAATATTTTCACTGTCCAAAAGATCACATCCTGCAGGTTGAATTGATCAATTACAATATCTGCTATCATATCATATTTAACTGTGAGGGGAATATTAAAAAGATGGTTTGTTAAGCTTCGGGATCTGTGTATCGCTTTTTATTTTTTACACAGTACATGTTTTTATCAGCGATGATCAGAGCGTCAGATAGTTTCAGAGATTTGTCATGGATGGTTGCTGTTCCGATCGAAATACTGATTTTATTCTGTTTTTCAAGGTTATGCCGGTCTATACTATTATTGATTCTATCAAGTATTTTTTGAGCGGCTTTCTCATCGGTTGCCGGAAGAATGATCGCAAATTCATCGCCGCCAATCCTTGCCAAAAAATCGGAGTTGCGCAGCGAGCTTTGAAGTACTCTGGTGCAATCCTTCAGCAGCTCATCACCCGCAGCATGCCCCTGCTCGTCGTTTATGATTTTCAGGCCGTCTAAATCACAACTTAAAAGGGTTAGCGGATAATCCCCTGCTTCGATCTGTTTTTTCATTTCCTTTTCAAAAAAAGTTCTGTTGTAAACTCCCGTTAGCTGATCGTGGAGGCTTAAGAATCTGAGTGATTCTTCAGCTTCCTTTTTCCCGTCAATATTACGAATATTGCAGATCACTATCGGCTGAACATCGTGATCAACCGAGGAAGAAAAGTTTATTCCATACCAGTGGATGCTGTTATCCTTGTGCCTGATTTGAAAGTCGCCGAAATTGTGCTTGCTTTTATTAATCGTAGATTGTAAGTGTTTCTTAAAAAGGGGTATTTCCTCAGCCTGGAATAATGTGGTAATAATTTGGTTTTCAATTTCGTCCGAGTCATATCCCATTACTTTTTTTACGTTGGGTGAAATGTAGCTGACTTTGCCGTCGATTGTCAAAGTGCAGATAATATCTGAGGCATTTTCAACAAAGTTTCTTAGTTTCAGTTCGCTGAGCTGCAGTTCCCGCTCCATGCGTTTTCGCTCACTGATATCCTGGCAGATGCAGATTGAAGCGTTGTATTCTCCCTGGCTACCTTTTACTTTTGTCCCTGAAATGTGAACTTCCACATCGTATGTTGAGCCATCTTTGCGAAGGTGTTTAGTCTCAATGGTTACATTGGCTTTCGAAAGGTCGCTGAAGTTTTTTCTTATGTCTTCCTCTGTGTTAAACGCATCTATATCCCAGGTGTATAATTCCATCATTTCGTCAATCGAATAGCCCATCATTTCCACAAAGCGCTGATTGCATTCAATTACTTTATGATCCTGGTTAAAAGACACCACTCCGAGGCGGGCTTTGTTGACAAGCTGCAGTAACCTGTCTTCCCTCTCTTTAAGCAGCAGTAATTCTTCTTTTTGCCTGCCCGGATCGATTAAAACAAGATAGCCTCCGATTATTTTATTCTCCGGACTGCTAAGCGGGCCTGTTTTGGCCATGATTCTTAAAGTTGTTCCCGAGTCAGAGGTAATGACAATATCTTTCTCTGCGATTTTACCTTCCAGCCCTGAGCTGACAAATTCTATCTCTTCCTCAGCCAGTTTCAGCATGCCGAAAATATTATTATTTTTTATTAAGTCGCACGGGATATCTAATAACTCATAAAATTTATTATTGCAGCCGTTTATCTCTCCCCGCTGATCATAAAACACAACGGCATCATTGAAACAGTTAAACAGGGAATTATTATAGACTAGCAAGTTTCTTAAGTTTTTGTCTGTAATATCTTTCATAATCTTCACCCCATTAGAAACAAAATGGAAATGACATAGCAATAACCATTACTATTTTCTGTTATGTGACGATTTCGATGGGGTCATTTTGTATTCGATTACTTCTATCTAAAAACGAATACTCCTGCTTCTATAAAAATGGAGAATATAATCAACAGCCCTTAAGATCTTTCCCTTTTACTGATGAATGTCATGTAGCGATTATCTCCACTGAAGAATATCAGGGTTGGTTTGCTTTTAGACTTAGCGTGCCCGGGCATCCCGCACCAGACCCTGGGTCTGAATTCTGGTGCAGTTTTCATGATAATCTTGTGGAGTCGTTTACCGGTGGAAAGATAAGGCTCTTTCATTGCCTCTATTTTTGCAAGTACAGTAACCTCGTCATCGGTCTTTTTGTCTGCTTTCTTGTGTTTGTCTGTACTATCTGTGCTCAGAATACACTCTCCTTCTGAGTTAAGTCAGTATTTATTAGGCTTTTCGGATCCTATTTTCCTGACATTAACACCACACACTCAACATGGCTCGAGAGGGCAGCATTGATGTCTTTCGAACTGTCGGTTCTCGGAAACATATCCACCGTATTTTTGCACTAAGGGTAGACGGGAATATGTCCACTTGAATCATTTCATAGTTATGCCTTTATCAATAGCTTCCTGAATAATCTTATGGCAACAAACTCCAAACGGATTTTTTTCTTTGCAATTAGAATTTTTCATTGCTCCACTTATGTCATTTACTTCTTTTACTGTTTTCGTACATCAATAAAAGTTTTTTTCATTATAAATTCCTTCTTTTTGTTGTTATGCATTTATTTTATGCAATTTTTGATCCGTCTAAATAAATAATGCATTAAGCATTCAGAAATTCCATTATCATGCCTATTGGCATATGATCGCCAATATCTTTCCCGTAGTACGCTCTGACGATATTTAAATCAGTATCAATTATAAAATCAGCAGGGATTCGGGTTTTGTCCCCATCTGACTTACCGGGCACAAAACCCTTAGACATTGCATCCGTAAACCTTCCCGGCCTTAAAAGCGCTTTGAGTGTACCTATAACCGAGGTTTCAACTCCGTATAATTTGTACAAAACTCTATCTGGATCTGCAATAATCGGGAATGGAGCGTTTTGTTTCCCCACGTATTCAAGAATACTGTCCCTTGGAGACTGAAACACGGCAAGCATTTCCAATCCTTTTTCTTCAAAAAACGACGCATGTTGAATTAATTCGTTTACCCTCAAATTGCATAACGGGCAAGATGCATATCTATAAAAAGACAGCAATAATTTTTTGCCTTTGTAATTTTCCAGAGTTATTTCATCGTCAAAAATATCTTTGGCTTTAAAATCTATTGCTTTTTGACCTTCACCCAACCTCATAGCATTATACCTTCCTTTTTTCCTGACTTACTTACTAAGTTTCGCATGGTTGCACTAACTTAACAATTCTCATATCCATAATAAGACTTAACTTTATTTGATTTCTATGCATGCAATATATTTTTTAGTTTTAAAGCAATTTCTGAAACTTGTCGCAGTCTCATACTTTTATAAACCTCCGCTAACCTTATTATTTGTTATGGCTGCCAAAGCATCTTCAGGCTCAAGTCTTTTTGTATAGTCGGAATTAACATATGCCAAGAGAATTTCCCCATCTGAACCAACCACATAGGTTGCTGGAACGGGTAACTCGCCATCTGCATTGCCTTGAGATTCTGCTAAATCAATACCCATGTTTTTATAAAGTGATATCAGCTTATCATCCAATTTGAATACAAGTCCGAGTTGACGCGCCACCTTATTGTTGATATCGCTAAGGACTTCAAAGTCAATCGACAGTTTTTCGCTTAAGGATAATGATAGATCAGGGGTTTCCGGTGAAATTGCAACGAGATCGGCGCCGACTTCTCTAATCCGAGGGAGTAGCTCCTGATATGCACGCAACTCTAAATTACAGTATGGGCACCAAGCACCTCTATAGAAAATTATAATAAGCGGGCCTTTGGAGAGAAGCTCATAAATATTGATTGTATCACCTATGGCATTTTTTAATTTGAATTCCGGAAGCTGGTCACCGGTCTTAAGTGCATTTTTTTCTATTTCTTGATTAAGAAGCTTTTCAGTAGCTTCCTCCATAATATTTTTAATTTCCTCTGGCATTCTTGCTGAAGACTTTACCTTTAGGTAATCTATTTGTTGCATTAATCCCATTCTTATTTTTCCTCCTTTTGATTACTTAGCAACTCTGATATTACTGAATAAAAAGCTTTGAGTGGTTCACTATTCTTACTTGACTTCATTCTCAGCATTGCCCCTTGCCAACTATTGACAATGAAATTCGCCAACATCATATTATTAATTGAAGCAACTTTGTCATCTTTATTAGAAATTTCATCTAAACACAAGCAGATTGCATCTGCGATTTCTTGATGAATGTCTTCGGTGTTTTTTGCAATGTTGTTACTTATATCCCCCATTTCTTCGGTTAAATTACCAATAAGACATCCGAATTTAAAGTTGTTGTTTTCAAAAGCTTTGATGTTATTAGCGTAAAAGGTTTTAATTCGTTCAGCAGGTTCAATTCCACCATCCTTTAAAATTTTCAATGAATTTTCTTTAATTCCACTGAAAAAAAACTGTAGTGCCTGAATAGCATAGTCTTCCTTACTATCAAAGTAATTATAGAAAGACCCCTTGGGTATTCCTGCTGCTTGTACAACTTCTTGGACGCCGGTACCATTAAAGCCTTTTTGATGCATGATACCAATTGTTTTTTTGAGTATTTCATTTTTCTTTAAATATTTATTATCCATAAAAATATAATATGACCAGTCGTCTCAAAAGTCAAGGAAAACCGGTTGTTCGTTCGCCTCGACCCTTTTAACTAATGGTTGTGTGTTGGCCGCTACGTCGCGCTTTATGTAGGAGCGCGCCGAATCGTCCTCAAACAAGCCGGTTCCGTATCGGTCGAGTGTTTTTACAGCCACTGCGGTGGTTGCTTTAAAATATAGTATACGAGGAGTTGTTATTATGGAATATAGTTCAGTAAATTACGATAGAATTTCAAGTTACATGCTTACTATATTAACAGAATTTAACCTGAATTATTCATAAAATTTTATACGACGCTGCTTCGTGCCGCATAATTACAACGTTTTTATTGTTTTTTCCTACTCACTTATTAAGTGAAGTCAAAACAATAGAAAAAGAGCTCCTTCTTTGTTAAAATCTAAGTGACAAAACCAAGACAAAACAAAGGAGAAACTCTCTTCATGTCCAGTTTAAATGCACTTCAATTGGAATGCAATAGTAGATTCAAAATTAATTTCAACGGTGGCGATTTGTCCTCCGATTCAGGAATGCTTCTTATAAAAGAATTTGCCCACAAATTTGGTTTTCATAAGCATGTCAGCCATTTCAAAACAGATGGTAACATTAGACGAATTCATAAAGATCATCAAAACCTTTGTCAGCTCGTTTATCAAATCATCGCTGGCTACTTTAATGATGACGATGCTGATGAACTGACTCATGAACCTGTATTCAGAAGCATTCTTGAAAAGAAAACGCTTGCATCACAGCCGACTCTGTCAAGATTTTGGAACCGTATGGATGAAGCAACTCTCCATCAGTACGATGAAATCACAAAGTCCATGAGAGCATCTGCTTACAGAATTCAGCAACCCAAACAGGTGCTTTTAGATCTAGATTCCACATTGCTAAGTACATATGGCAAGCAAGAGGGAGAAGGCTTCAATTATCATTATAGTGCCCATGGATATCATCCTCTGCTATGCTATGACGATCTTAGTGGTGATCTACTGAAAGTAGAACTTCGCGACGGCACCACATACAGTTCAAATGGCGTTGTCGATTTCATGCAACCACTGCTTGATGAATTTGCAGAAAAATATCCTGCAATCGAACTATTCTTGCGAGGTGATAGTGGGTTTGCCACACCAGATTTATTCAAACAATGCGAAACCAATGGTGTAGCTTATGCCATTCGCTTAAAGGCTAACAGTGTACTCTATTCACATGTAAAGCATCTTGATGATGAGATTGCCAAAGCAACCAAAGACAATATGATTGATTACGTGGTGCGTTATGACGAGTTCGAGTATAAAGCAGCCAAATGGGACTATCCAAGACGTGTTATAGTAAAAGTTGAAAAGCCTTATAACCAGCTTACGAATCAATATTCGTTCATTGTCACTAATATGAAGCTAAATCCTGAAGAAATCATCCGATATTACCGCAATCGTGGCACCATGGAGAATTTCATCAAAGAAGGCAAAAGTGGCTTTGATTTTGCTTCTACACCCAGCAGTAGCAAGGTGATTAATGCAAATCGCCTTCAACTCCATGCGTTGGCATACAATTTATTTAACTACTTTAGGCGACTTGTACTACCGAAAAATATGAATAAAATGCAGATCGACACCATTCGCCTAAAACTGCTTAAGATTGCTTAAGATTGCTTCTAAAATCGTTAGAGCATCAAGATATATCTTTTTCAAGCTGTGCAGCAGTTGCCCTTATAAAGATGAATTTTATAAAGTTCTCGAAAACATAAGACACCTTCCACAGCTTGAGTAGTAAAATCAATGATCCTTGACAACTCAAAATCGTAAAACTGACATTTACGGGATAAATCTGTCCATTTTTTGACTAGACTTAATCAATTCTGAAAACAACACCCGTAAAAATCTGTTATTTGCCGATTTTCGGGTTGATCATAGTCTCATGAATAATTCAGGATAATTATAAATTATTCTTCAACTTAACCCATTCCAGAAACTCTCCCAGGTTAAATCAATTGCTCTTGTAAAATGTATGTCCCCTTTTTCATAATATATGCTATTTGAAATAATTCCCTGTATAACAAAATAATAGTGAAAAAGTGTCTGATCAACATTATGATCCGGTATGATTCCTTTGCTTATACAGTCTTCAAATACATTCCTTAATTTAAGAATAATATCTTCATCATTACTTCGAACAAGGGTTTTGAGGAATGGGCCGAGTTCTTAGGCGATACGGCCATTACTACCGCAATTTTAGATCGCTTGATTCATAACAGCGAAATTTTTAACATGAGTGGTGATAGCTACAGAGTCAAGCATAGAAATACCATATTGTAGCAAAAAACATCCATTTTTAATGGCCATTTTTCATCCAAAAGTATTGACCGGTTACAGCTTTGTCCTTTATAAGCAGATTATATTTTTTGGAGAGTATTATGAATTTGTAAATTACATCTATCTTGTCTCCACAACCTATGGGAAAATAGCCGTTATCTAATCCGTCAACTCAACCCTCCCTCAATTAATGCCGTTGACCTGTTCCCACATAAAACAAAAAAAAGGCTTCCCACTTAATCTGCTGCCAGCTTTTTTTATAGCATTAAGCAGCAAATGCTGGAATGCCCTTTACTACTGGGTTTCTTCGTCCATCATTTTTCAGCTCTTGACATCAATACTACGCACTCAACATGGCTCGAGTTGATGGCATTGATGTCAGAGGGCGATTTTTGCACCCGACGTTTACGGAAACATATCAACCGATTTTTAACTGATTTTCGAGAAACCGAGGCATGGGGAACATATCAACATATTTCAACTATTGTATTCGTAATTTTCCCCTTTCTTCTTCAATATTTTTTTATCAAGCCTTTCAAACAGTATGGGTATATCTGAAATCTTAAACCCTTCTTGAACATGTTGAGGTTTCCACTCATTATTCAAGTTGAGCCAATTAGATATTCTTTGTGAAGAAAACGGTAAAAAGGGCTGCAATAGAACAGTTAGGTTAGCAATAATCTGAACACAATTATTAGGTGTGTTGTCGCACTTATCTTTATTTGCAACTCTAGTCTTCCATGGCTCCGTCGAATCATAGTACTTGTTTCCATATCGAACAAAATCAAATATAAATTCAAGTGCATCTTTAAACTGGCCATCATTAATTTACATACCGTCATTCATTAAAAATACACCGTTCTCTTTACTTAAACCTTTAGGATCATTGGGAAAAGCAAAAATTCCTGTCACTTTTGGTTTTATATCACCTTATTTTCTTCCACATGTAAAACCACTCTGTACCTATATTTTATTTGTAGCAATAGTAAACTGTGAATTTGCAGCTACTAATATTAAAATTGGCAGGATAATATCAAGCATAATAAATGTTACAGAACTTATTTGAAGCATAAACGCAGGGAAAATCCATCCAATTATCCAGCTTGAAGGAAGCCACAATATAAGAGCTGATATCAAGTAAATCCATAATTTTGCAATTAGCTTTCTTAAAAACGATGGTTGCTTATTCATACTTGATTTTTTTTTGATTACATAATAACTACTTGTTATAATGCCAATAAATGGAGGAACAAAACCACCACCAAAAAGAAATAAGAGAATAAATATGAGTGGGAGAAATTTAAAACAATTACTCTCAATCAACAAATTCGCAAAAATTACTATAGCAATACTAATCAAAACGGTTATGATTCCTGAAATTAAATAATCAGGTATTACGGAGAATGCCGGCAAACCTGCATGCCAAACTTTATCAGGGTCAGCCACATCTAACGCATAAATCAAATTTGAATTTGATTTACTTCCTGCTTGAAGTATTTCTCCGACTCCATGTACAAATCCAATTATTGCAGCATATGTAATTAAAACAACTGTACTGACTTTCATTGGATTACATGCTTTAAAGTCATATTTACTCATCAGTATGTGTCCCCTTAAATTTACTCGTTATGTTACTGGTACTATATCTAAACATCAAACCTACTCTGTCAACCTCGGAAAATTAAAAAACATCCAATCTGCTCTGTCATGAACCTCTGAACATCTAATCTGTTCTGACACTAGAGTACACATCTAACCTGGCCACTCAACTATCAAATCTCATTTAGTGGACGTATTCCCGTGAACCGAAAACCATAGTTTCCGTCCTCCGATTTTCTTACAACAAAAACTCCAAATCCACATATGTATAGCCTTTCCAGCACCTCTACTTCTAAACCCTTGTTATCAATACTACCGTCTCCACATGGCTTGTATGGGGGAACATATCAATTGGTTGGACTTGATTTATTGTGTAACCCTTTGTGACCATCTGCTTCAGATCCCGGGCCAACGTGGCCGGATTACATGAAATGTAAACAACTTGATCAGGACTGGTCTTTCCTACTCTTTCCAGCAGTACATTCGAGCACCCTCCTCTTGGGGGGTTCAAAAAAACAGTGACAGGCCGGTCGTCAATATTGATTAAGTTATTGATCTCTTCAACCCTGGCACATACAAAATCAGCATTCTTCACCCCGTTAAACGCCGCATTTTCAATTGCATCTGCAATTGCGGACGGATTTGAATCAACACCAATAACTTTTTTGGCTGTGAGACTTAAATGCAAGGTGAAATTACCTGTCCCGCAGTAGAGATCGTATGCTGTATTTGATTTATCTGCAAGCTCTGCGGCAACTTTGTATAGAACTGCAGCCTGTCGGGAATTTACCTGGAAAAATGAGGAGGCAGATATTTTATATCTGAAAGGGGCTATTGTCTCCTCGATATAGTCAAGGCCGGAAAGTATAACCGGTTTATTAAAGCTACTGCCGGTTTGTTGACGGACCAGAATCCCTTTTGCCTTTTTATCTGATATTTTATTGACCAGTTCTGCCAGTTCAGCATATGCTTTTGTATGCTTTTCGGATGGGGAGTTAAAGATGACCAGGTTTTGAACGTCAGTAAAGGAAGAGCGTAGGATAGCTCCGGATAATGGTATTTGTCCGATCTTGATAGAACAATTATCCTTCAGGTAAAATGTTAAAGCTTCCCGTAATATATTAATTAAAGTCGAATTCTGAGGATGCTGAACCGGGCATTCACTGATATCGATCACATTATGGCTCTCTTTTTCAAAAAAACCGGCAGCTATCCGGCCATTTATGATCTGGAAGTGAACCTGGGCTTTATTCCTGTAATGCCAGGGATCATTCATGCCCAAAACCGGTTTAACCTCAGCGTTTATACCGGAAATTCTTTTCAGTGTTTCAGATACCCTGGAACGTTTCCAATCCAGCTGTTTTGGGTATGACAGATGCTGGATCTGACATCCACCACAGTTTCCAAAATAAGGGCACTCCGGTTGGATACGGTCAGGTGATTCATCCAGTACATTTATCAGAGATGCCGATGCATAATTTTTATGAGCTGCGTTAATCTTAACTTCGACTTTTTCACCGGGGAGGGCTCCATCTGTAAAAATAGTGTAACCATCAATCTTTCCTACACCTTCGCCCCGGTGGTTAAGATCGGTTATAAGTAAGTTATATTTATCCCCTGTTTTACAGGGTAATTCAGGTTTATTCTCTTTCATAAATTTTTGAAGGCAACCCTATATTTTTGCCAGTTTTGCAATGTAAAGAACGAGAACGGCACCCAGGAAAGCAACAATTATTGTTGTCAGGTTGAATCCGCTTACGGCATTATGAATATTGAAAACTGCTCCTGCCAGCCAACCACCGACCAAAGCTCCAATCACACCTATTACAATATTGCCAACCAAACCGAAGCCTTTACCTTTCATTACCCGTCCGGCCAGCCATCCAGCAATCACTCCAACAATTAACCAGGTTAATATGCCCATTCAAATCTCTCCGATCATTTAATTAAATTATTGAACAAAAAAAGTAATCTATTATTCCCGTAAAATAAATTGTATCATTGTAGTACTTATGGCACAACTGGCGCTGGGTAACTGGGGATTCCTTGAGGATCTTTTATATTCCACAATCCACGCTGCCCATCCCGTGCTTCATTATTATAGATTGTAAAATAGTCTACATACTTAACATTCGGGGGGAAGATAACCTGCACGGCATATCCGTCAATTAAGAGTTGGGCATTAAACATCTTTTCTCTGATTTCCCGATCGTCAATATTTTCGGGAATCTCTATCCATAAATAAGCCAAAAGCCTGCCATACTGATCTCTCTCGGCAGCATCAAACTCAAGCCAGAGTTGTTCCCCTTCTATTTTTTTTCGGGTGTATTCAGTAGATTCAGGGCCGAATATCTCCATGCCTTTCTGCGGGTGATTGATTTCCGGAGCATCAACTCCTATGAAGCGCACTTTTTCTTCTGAGCCGTTGGGAAAGCGGGCATAGACCGTGTCTCCATCAATCACCATGGTGATTCGGACTTTTACAAGTTCAACTCCATCAGGGGCTGCTTCTTTAAAATTAAAACAACTGCTGAGGACTAAGATGATAAGAAGAAAGATGAAAAATAAAAAAAGTTGTAAGAAAAAGCGGTTGGTTTGCTTCATAAATAACAAATTCTATCTGATATGAAATACTCCTTCACTCTGAAGAAGCCGCCAGATTTTGTTTATCCGGGAAGAAGTAATTTTTGTGCTGCCTGATCAACCAGATAACAAGTATAAACGATAAAAGATCCGCCAGCGGAAATGCCAGCCAGATGCCCCGTAAATCAAAGAGAAAAGGCAGTAATAACAGAAGAGGGATCAGGAAAATAATCTGCCTGGTCATGGAAACAATAAAAGCTGACCTGGCTTTTCCTAATGCCTGGAACACTCCACCGGTAATCATCTGCACTCCGACAGTCAGGGAAAGTGCGAAAATGATTCTTAATGCGCTGCGACCCATTTCAATCGCTTCCGGATCGTCGGTAAAGATCTTGATCAGCGGCCCCGGAATTGACATGACCAGTATAAAGGCAAAAAGGGCAATCGCAGTGGCAACCTTCATAGCCAGAACAATTGTTTCATTTACACGAAGTTTATTTTTTGCCCCGTAATTGAATCCCACCAGGGGTAACATGCCTTGCACTACACCCAGAATAGGCATTAACGTGAACATGATTACCCTGTGAATGATACCGAGGACAGCGATTGCTATATCACCGCCGTAAAGGATCAGCATGTTATTGGCAACAATTAGCATAATACTGCCTGAGCCCTGTCGAACAAAAGCAGATGCGCCTATGGAAAGGATTTCGCCGATCAACTTTGGTTGGGGAGCCAGGTAGTGTATGCGTACTGAAAGAGAACTTTTACCGGTTTGAAAATAGAGGAAGAGGTAAAGTGCGGTTAACCCCTGGGCTAAAACGGTACCATAGGCTGCGCCTTGAATTCCCATATCTAAAACAAACATAAATATTGGTGTAAAGATTGCGTTAAGGATAGAGGACATGATCATTGTTGTCATAGCCATGCGGGCATTACCTTCAGCCCGGACAATGTTGTTGACGGCAAAGCTGTATGCAAAAAATATCGTTCCATAGAGGATTATCCCCAGGTAATCCCTGGCGTATGGCAGGATTGTAGCACTCGAACCAAATAAAATTAGCATTGGGGTTAGAAAACTTAAACCGAGCAGAGCGCCAACTACACTAACGGTGATTACCAGGCTGTTTATATTACCGAATGCCTCGTTGGCTTTCTGCAGGTTGCCTGCTCCCAGGGCTCTTGAAATAACTGAAGCGCCTCCTATACCGATAGCACCGCTTAAAGCCATGAAGAACATATGAAGTGGGAATGCTATAGCTACCGCGGCAACACCAACTGTTCCAACTCCACGGGCGATATAGATCGTGTCGATTACACTATGCGTGGCCATTACAAGCATACCAACAATTGCCGGAATGGCCAGATCGGCCAGCAGCCGGGGTATAGGATCTTTTCCTAATCTTTCGCTCTGTTCTTTCAATTTATGCATACCTACTCCAGTAGTTAATTAACACCTGTTTCCCATTATACCCCTCGGCCGGGGAAAAAAGGAGTATAATATTTATCCTGAATCATTTTGGCTTGAATAAATAATCCATTATGATAGAATTACTAAGGCAGGCTAGAGTGAACCTGCAAGAAAATGTAAATTATTTGATAACGAGGCCCTGTAGTTGTATTGACGATGGCCTGCAGTTGCAGGCTTATTTTATTATTCGGTTAATGGACTTCGCAAAATGGAGGTTGGTTATGATCAAAAAAATATTGCTGGTAATAATCTGCGTTTCCTTCCTGCTAGTGGCAGCAGGCTGTGGAAACAGTGAACCGGCCCCTGCTGTCAATGATACGATTTCGATTGAAGTTATTAATGAGACAGAAGAGATTATTATTTCTTTTGCCGTTTTTTTTGGTTCAGGCCTTGATGAGTGGGGAGTAGATATGCTCAATGATGAGCTTATCGAACCCGGAGAATCATACACTTTCGTTATGCCTGATGGAACTTATGATCTTTCCCTGCTAACATACGAGTTATATGTCATAGAAGGTGTTTGGGATATCAGTGACGATATTCGTGTTCAGGTTGGTGGAGATGGCATAATACCGGTTTTAGTAGAAAATAATACTGACACAGATATAGCGCTTTTTTATCTTTCCCCCAGTGATAGTGATGATTGGGGCGAAGACTGGCTTGGTGATAAATATTTTATTCCGGCTGAGACAGGAAGGCGAATATTCTTTGTTGATCCGGGAATATATGATTTTCTGGCGATTGATCTTGACGGAGAAAGAGTCCTGGAAGTTTATGAGGTTGTTATTGACGCCGAAAGGACCTTTACGATTAATTAATTAAGTATTTGCCAAATAACCCGTGGAAAATTTCTGCGGGTTATTTTCTTTTCAGGTTAATATTCAAGAATCGAAAAAGTTCTTTTGTTTTTGAATAGAGCAGTTCCGGTCCCCTGTTGATCGATTCTTCAAGGTCCATCGGACCGTTAGCAATGGCAAAACAGGCGCAAATTCCTTCATCGTGAAGCTTATCCAGGTCACCTTCGATACTTCCGGCAAGCGCAATGACTGGAATATTGTACCGATTTGCTCTTTTGGTTACGCCTATCGTTGTTTTTCCAAACAGGGATTGTCTGTCTATTTTCCCTTCCCCGGTTATGACCAGTGTGCTGTTCTTGATCAGGTTATCAAAGTTTATCAGGTCCAGAACCAGTTCTATCCCCGGTAGCAGTTCAGCATTTAGAAATGCAGTCATTCCAGCGCCTAAACCACCGGCAGCCCCTGCACCCGGGATGTCAGTTACATCAATGCCCAGATCTTTATTGAGAATCTCAGCATAATGCTTTAAAGCACTTTCAAGGGTTTCGATATCACTGTCTGAAGCACCCTTCTGCCGGCTGTAAATTAATGAAGCGCCTTCCGGCCCTGTCAGGGGATTTTGAACATCACAGGCAACCTTGATCCTGATATTCCCGAGCCGGTTATCCAGTTCAGATGTATCTATTCTGGTTAATTTTATTAATTCCTGACCACCAAAACCGAGTAGATGGTCGTTGCTGTCGAAAAATTTAACTCCAAGAGCCTGGGCCATACCCGCACCGCCATCATTGGTTGCGCTTCCGCCAATACCGAGGATTAGAATTTCACAACCTTCGTCGAGCACTGCTTTAATCAGTTCTCCGGTTCCGAAAGTTGTTGTTGTTTTGGGATTTCTCTCCTCGGGTTGGAGCAGGTGCAAACCTGAAGCTGCTGCCATCTCAATGATTGCTGTCTTACCATCTCCGGAGATTGCCCATGCAGCATTAATCGGGTTTCCTCCTGGCCCTGTAACCACTTCTGTTCTTCTATTAATCTGAAATATTTCAGCCAGACAGTCCATAAGGCCTTCACCGCCATCTGACAAAGGCGAGATAGCAAGTTCCGCTTCCGGCAGTATCTCTTCTATACCTTTTGAAATTTGAGTTGCAGCATCCCTGGCTGTCATACTGCTTTTAAATTTGTCAGGCGCGATTACTACTTTCATCATCAAGCTCCCTGTGCATGTTTTTCTGCTATTTTCTACAGCAGAGCCAAACTTCCTGCACTTCTTTTTATAAGTTAGCAGGCAGTCAATCTTTTATTGTTCAGCATTTGCCGGTAAGATATAATCACAGATGAAATATGATCAACTCGTAACAAATATTTATTGAGGTGAACAGTGCAAACAGTACACCGTATTTTTAATAAAGATGCCGAGACGATGACTGAACTTGATGACAAGAGCGTTGATCTTGTTGTGACTTCGCCACCTTACCCGATGATCGAAATGTGGGATAATCTATTTTGTGAAAAAGATTCCTCCATCAGGCCTATGATTGATCGTGGTAATGGTGATGAAGCTTTTAATCATATGCATCTTCTGCTTGAACCGATCTGGAAAGAATTATTCAGGGTAACCGTTGAAGGTGGGATTGTCTGTATCAATATCGGCGATGCTGTTCGTAGTTTGAATGGAACATTTAAAATTTACTCTAATCACGCCCGTATAATTAACTTTTTCTCTTCTGTTGGATTTACTACCCTGCCCTCTGTGATCTGGAGGAAACAAACCAATGCCCCTACCAAGTTTATGGGATCCGGAGTTTTGCCATCTGGTGCATATATAACACTGGAACACGAACATATCCTTATTTTTCGGAAAGGGGAAAAACGCAGGTTTGTCTCGGCAGAAGAGAAATTGAATAGGAGAAAAAGCGCTATTTTCTGGGAAGAGAGGAATGCTTGGTACTCTGATCTCTGGGATATAAAAGGAACAAGGCAGGAACGCAAGGGGGAAAGAACAATCAGGCGCAGTGCAGCTTTCCCCCTACAAATTCCTTACCGTTTGATTTGTATGTTTTCAGTATATGGCGATACTGTTCTTGATCCATTTATGGGAACCGGAAGCACTCTCATGGCGGCTATGCTGGCGGCCAGAAACAGTATTGGGTACGAGATCGACGAACAGTATTTCCCCCTTGTTGCTAACCGCGTGATCGAAGAGGGATGGCAGCACAATAACCTGATTGATAAAAGGTTAGCTGAACACAATAAATTTATTGATAAAGCAGAAAAAGAGGGTAGAAAAATGAAGTACGTTAATAATTACTATGGATTTAAAGTAGTGACCGGCCAGGAGAAGGAGTTAACCCTGTACAGGATTGAAAAGATTAATAAAAAAGAGTCTGGTATTTTTATGGCGGAGTATGGTGGATTGCTGTGATATAATAAAAAAAAGTAATATTACAATAGGTTTATGAATATTCGATATACCGACATAAGGAGGCGTTAAAATGGGTAATATAAAAATTCTACCTGCAGCTCTAAGCAGAATGAAGAAAGCTGATAGTCCTTATATTCTTTACATTGCAACCCTCGGTGGCTGAGGCGGTGGAGTCTCAACTCCTGCCGTGAAAGCAGGCACACCTGAAACATTGGATGATTATGAAAAACGAGATGTGGAAGGAATAACTTTCTATGTCCGTAATGATATGGTTAACAAAAATTACGAAATTAAATGGGCAGGGTTATGGATTTTTGGTGAACTGGTAGCAAATGAACTTGAATAAATTTGAGAAAAAAAATGCCCTTGAGAAAGGGCATTTTCTAAGTAATGGTTTTCAGTTGGTTTTTCAGGCTGTTTCCGGTACAGCCTGAAATTCGTCTTTATCAGCGCCGCACACCGGGCATGTCCAGTCATCGGGGAGATCTTCAAAAGCTGTTCCGGGAGCTATTCCGTGCTCGGGGTCTCCTGTATCAGGTTCATAAGTGTAATCGCAGAGCTCGCACATATAACTTTGCATTGTCAGCAACCCTCCAGGTAAGAGCTGAATGTTTCTAACTTTTTCCAATTAATTAAAACTGTTTGAAAGCTTTTTTTGCAGTATTGCAGATCGGGCACTTGTCAGGAACTGGATCGAGACCAACCCAGCCGCATACAGGGCAGAGATATACATCCTTATCTTCGACATCTTCGCCTTTAGCAACCTGATTTTTTAGATCGTTGAAGATTCCGCCATGAACTTTTTCCGCGGCATTTGCATACTCAAAAGTTTTTAGCGCGTCAGTCTCTCCTTCTTTATCAGCAGTTTCGATGAATTCAGGGTACATTTTGGTAAACTCATAATGTTCTCCTTCAGCTGCAGCCTGAAGGTTTTCAAGGGTGCTGTTTACTTTGCCTGCAATCTCAAAATGTTTTAAGGCATGGACTGTTTCAGCTTCAGCTATGGCCTGAAATATCCGTCCCACATTCTTAAATCCATCCTTTTCAGCCTTACGGGCAAAAGACAAGTATTTACGGTTGGCTTGTGATTCTCCGGCAAAGGCAGCCATTAAGTTATCTTTTGTTTTCATTTGCATCTCTCCTCTTAAATTATTTATTATTATTATGCAAAAGGGTAAAAATAATTTCAACATCTTCCCTTCGATACCCTTTTTTCATAATCTAAGGTTGACAGGCTTAGAATTATATCCTATAATTTCAGTAGGAATTATATAATTAAAAATAAAACCTGTCAATACTTGCAGCAAAAGAAGAAAGGAGTTTGCTGATGAAAACTATTAATCTCGATTATGCTGCAGCAGCCCCGGTGGAACCAGCAGTGTTAGAGTATATGCTCCCATACTTTAAAGAGTATTACGGTAATCCTTCCAGTGGTCACAGCTTGGGAGAAAGACCAAGAAAAGCACTTGAAGAAGCCCGTGAAAAAGTTGGGATTTTATTGGAAGCAGAACCAAAGAATATTATCTTTACTTCTTCTGCTTCTGAATCTAACAACCTGGCCATCAAAGGTCTGGCTGCATCGGCAAAGAATAAAGGGAATCATATAATATCCTCGACGATAGAGCACTTTTCTATCCTTAATCAACTCAAAACACTTCAGAAAAATGGATACGAGGTGACTCTTATACCGGTGGATCGCCACGGTTTCCTATCTCTGGATAAGCTTGCTGAAGCCATTAAGGATGAGACCATTCTTATTTCGATTCAGACTGCAAACCCTGAAATTGGTACGATCCAGCCGGTTGAAAAAATTGCCGCTATCGCCCGTGAAAAAGGCATAACTTTTCATACAGATGCCACGGCAGCGGCTGGATGGATTCCGTTATCCGTTGAAAAAATGGGAGTTGACCTGCTGACTCTGGCTGGAGATCAGTTTTACGGTCCCAAGGGAACCGGCGCATTGTTTATTCGACGCGGGGTAAGGTTAACTCCTTTAATTGAGGGAGGAATTCAGGAGAGAGGGCTGCGGGCAGGAACAGAGAATGTTGCCCTAATTGCCGGTATGGGTGAAGCTGCGCGGATCGCTTCTGAAAATATTGAGCAAAATTCAAAAGTAGTGGCTGCACAGAGAGACAAGCTAAAAGAAAGCCTGTTGGCAAACGTTCCACACCTGCACTTAAATGGCCACCCGGAGCAGAGAGTCCCCCGAAACCTTAACCTCTCTGTTGAATTTGTTGAAGGAGAAGCGCTATTAATGAGGCTGAATATGGTCGGGATTCATGTATCCAGTGGTTCGTCATGCACGTCACAAGCCTTGAAATCATCTCACGTGCTTTCGGCCATTGGTGTTCCCCCGGAACTAGCCCAGGGGTCACTACTTTTTACTCTGGGAAAAGAGAATATTGCTGACGATATCCCATATATTACCGAACAACTTGGTCAGGTCGCAGGTCTCTTAAGGAATATGTCACCGCTCTATCATCAGTATTTAAAGGAGGCTGAAAAGAATGCCCCAGTACAGTGACAAAGTAATGGATCATTTTACAAATCCAAGAAACATAGGTGAAATAACTGACCCTGACGGGGTTGGAGAAGTCGGAAATCCTGTTTGTGGAGATATGATGAAATTTACTATTAAGGTAAAAGATGGCCGTATTGAAGATGTTAAATATCTGACATTTGGTTGCGGTGCGGCAATTTCAGTATCAAGTATGGTATCTGAAATGGCCAAGGGTAAAACCCTTGAAGAAGCACTCAAAATTACCAACAAACAGGTCGCTGAAGAGTTGGGAGGGCTTCCCGGCAATAAGATGCACTGTTCAAACCTGGGAGCCGATGCCCTGCATAAAGCGATTGAAGATTATATGGAAAAGAATAAGATTAAAGCCGAGAGTGGTTCCTGACCCTCTTTAAAACCTGCTCCGGCTAAGGGAGGTTTACCGATGAATAAAGAAGAGATGCAGTTGCAGTCAGATCAATCTTGTAAATGTCCTTTTTGTGATGAACCGATATGTCCTGATCCAACTGATAACAAGTATACGTGCGGAACACACGGCAAGCTGAAAATCCAGCGGGTTGACTGCGTTGGCTTATACTGCCCGGTTCCGGTGATGAGAGCAAAGGAAGAGATTGATTTGTTAGAAAAAAATATGCTGATGGAACTTGTTGCAGATGATCCTGCTTCGGCAGAAGATATTCCCCGCTGGGCAAAAGTGGCGGGTCATACTCTTATCCAGATGTTCAAAAAAGGTGATGAGTATCACTTTCTAATCAGAAAAGATAAGGAGGATGATTAAAATGGCTGAAAAGAAAAAGATATTGTATGTACAGACGAGTGGAACCAATACTCCCGAAAGGTTATATTCGCCCCTGATCCTTGCCCAAACCGCAAAAGCGATGGGCCTTGATGCAACAGTATATTTTCTGGGGTTGGGGATGAAAAACCTGGTAAAAGGGGAAGCCGAGAAAGTTAAAATCGGGGAATTTCCCAACTTGTTGGAGGTTATAAAGCAGACAGCAGCACAGGGTATCGAGATCATGGCCTGCCAGCAGAGCATGCAGCTCTTTGGCGGTGAAATAAAAGCCGAAGATCTCATTGAAGAAGCTAAAATAGCCGGCGCTGCAACTTTAAACGATCTGGCCCTTGAAGCGGATGCTATATTAACCTTTTAAAAAAAAATAAATATAAGAAGGATTATCTCCAGCTTTGCCGAATAACTATTTTTGTAGCATGGTAGAACGGCAGGGATTGGTGAGTATTTATACCGGCCGGTGAGCCGGTATATTTTTGTTTTCTGTTATACTCCTGCCGGAGTATATATTTTTTTACCCTGATCGCTGACCGTGATAAACTTGAAGGAGGAGAAAACTTTGAAGAAAAATTTACTGGTAATTGCTCTGTTCATATTGATCTTGCTGCTGGCTGGTTGTGGAAACGAGGAAGCTGCTGAGCAGGAGGTAGAAACAGAGGGTGAAGAATCTGCAGAAGTTTTTGAGTTTACATTGGCCCATTTTTTCCCTGCCGGGCACCCGGCTGAAACCGAGCTTGTTCAGGGCTGGGCTGCAGAGCTATTTGACGCAAGCGAGGGTAGGATTGTGATCACCAGCTATCCGGGTGAAACTCTTCTAAAAGCTGATGAAACCTACAGTGGAGTTGTATCCGGTATTGCCGATATAGGAATGTCTGCTTTCTTTTATACACGTGGACGTTTTCCTGTTTTGGAAGTATTCGAACTGCCCGGAATAATCTACAACAGCTCATTTGCTGCCAGTATGGTCGCCTGGGAAGGAATCAAACAGCTGGATCCACAGGAAGTTCAGGATACCAAGCTAATGTTTGTAATCGCTACCGGACCTGGTGATCTCTTTACAACAAAACCGGTTCGAAGCCTTGAAGATTTACAGGGGATGAAAATAAGGGCAGCAGGCTTGAGTGCTGATACCCTTGCTCTGCTGGGTGCCACACCGGAAGCAATGCCTCAGCCTGATGCTTATGAAGCACTGGCCCGGGGACTTGTTGAAGGCAACCTGGCTCCGGTTGAAGTTTTACAGGGTTGGCGTCATGCTGAAGTCACAGATTATCTGACCAGAACCCCTTTTCTTTACAATGCTCTTTTCTTTGTAACGATGAATCTCGATAAATGGGAATCGCTTCCAGCGGATCTTCAGGATATATTTCTGTTAACCAGCGAGCGGTTTCATCAGGAGGTTGCTGCTGGGTTATGGGATGCCCAAAATGAGAAAGCGCTGACCTGGGCAATTGAAGAAACGGGGCAGGAAGTGATCATTTTAAGCGAGGAAGAGATGGAGCGATGGTTAGCCAGGATTGAACCGATTCAGGAAGGGTTTGTGGAAAAATTGAATCAGCTGGGTTTCCCTGGAGACGAAATACTGGAAACAGTTAAATACCTATCGGAAAATTATTCAGTTCTAACTTTCTCGGTTCATGAATGCGATGATGGTTGTCAGTAGCAAATATCATGGAAATATGAGGACCAGGATATCATGCAGTTTATCAGGATTTTGCTCGGACGAATTAACAGGGGTCTTGATTTGCTGGCCGGTTTGATACTGGCCTTTACGGCCGGTTTGGTAGTTGCCAATATATTGGGGAGGACACTGCTGCAGCGCTCTATTCTCGGGACATACGAGATGGTTGGGTTTTTTACCGCTGCAGCAGTAGGTCTTGCCCTGGCCAGGTGTGCCCTCGAAAACAGTCATATTGCCATTACTTTTATCATGGAGCGGGTGCCTTTTAATGTACAGCGGGTTGTGGAGCTTTTCATCGGCATACCCGTTGCCCTCTTTTTATCTCTTGCTGCCTATCACTTATTTCAATACGGGCTTGCCATGGCCGGCAGCGGTGAAGTATCGCCTACCACTCAGATAATCTATTACCCCTTTATATATCTTGTCGCTGTAGGTTTTCTGATGCTATCCCTGACGGCATTGTTCAGACTGCTCGACGAATGTCAGGAGGGAATGACTAAATGAGCCCGGTAACCGCAGGTTTAATCGGTATATTCCTATTCTTCACATTAATTATTTTAAGAATACCTATAGCTTATGCCATGGCGTTAATCGGGTTTGCAGGATTTAGTTATCTCACATCAACCACAGCCGCCTTTGCCATGGTATCGAGGGGTTTATTTTCAACTTTTTCAAATTACTCGCTCAGCGTAATTCCCATGTTTATCTGGATGGGATTTTTGGCATTTCATGCCGGGATTGGCGCAAGATTGTATAACCTTGCCTATAAGTTTGTCGGGCACTTGCCAGGAGGATTGGCCATTGCTACCCAGGCTACCTGTGCCCTTTTCGGTGCTGTGTGCGGATCAAATACGGCAACTGCAGCAACCATTGGAGCTATAGCCCTACCTGAAATGGAGAAATACAGGTATGACCATTCTCTTTCAACAGCAAGTGTTGCCGCAGGAGGTGCTCTCGGTGTATTAATTCCACCCAGCGTTATTTTCATTGTTTACGGGATTGCTGCTGAACAATCAGTTGGTAAGTTATTTCTTGCCGGAATTATTCCCGGTTTTCTACTAATGGTTCTCTACATGCTGGTCATCTACATTATTGCCCGCAGGAACCCAAATCTTGGACCGGCTGGTCCCAGGGCAGATTGGGGTGAAAGATTTAAGTCTCTTGGTGGTGGGCTCTTCGAAGTATTGGTTATATTTGCCATTTCACTGGGAGGCTTGTTTGCCGGATGGTTCACCCCAACCGAAGCAGGTGCTGTTGGCGTTGCAGGGGTAATGCTGGTAACAGCTGTTCAAAAACGGTTGACTATAAAAATTATCATAAAATCTTTGGCAGATACAACCCGGACCACGGCCATGATCATGCTCCTGGTTGCTTCAGCGGTCATTTTTGGTCGTTTTATAGCTATCAGTCGCATTCCTTTTGTTATGGCCGATTGGGCGGCAGCCCTTGATCTGCCTGCATTTGCGGTAATCGCGCTGATTTTATTGATTTATCTAGTTTTAGGGTGTTTTATAGATGCCCTGGCCCTAATATTATTGACTATTCCTATATTTTTACCGGTTGCCGTTACTGTTTTGGGTTATGACCCGATCTGGTTTGGAGTAATTATAGTAATGGTGGTTGCCATGGGGGTGATTACCCCACCGGTGGGAATGAATGTTTATATAGTCAAGGGAGTTGCAGGCAATGTTTCACTGGAGACAATCTTCAGGGGGATCTGGCCATTTTTATTTGCTATAATGGTCTGCCTGGCAATGTTGATCAGCTTCCCCCAGCTGGCTACATTTTTACCATCCCTGCTTCATTAAATAAGTGAGGTGTACTGCTATGTTAAAACCGGAAAGTTGCCTGTCAGAGGCGGAAATCAATGAAATACTGACAAAAGCACCGGTTGGCAACCTGGCCCTGGCCATGGAGGATGTTCCCTATACAATACCAATGAATTTTGTTTATCATCAGGGGAAAATCTATTTTCACTGTAAGCCTGAAGGAAGAAAGATAAATTATCTGGAAGCCAATCCAAAAGCCTGTTTCCAGGTGAGTGAAGTTGGTGAGATGATCAGGGGGAAGAATCCCTGCAAGTACGGTTACAAATTTAGAAGTGTTACTGTCGAGGGGGTTATGCAGGAAGTTAAGGAATACCAGGATAAGCTTGATGCTCTGGAAATTCTATCAGTGAAATATACCGGCCCGAAATTGGCAGTGGGGAAAATAATGCCTGGACAGGTAGAAAAGGTCAGGGTTTTTTGTCTCCAACCGGAAATTATAGCCGGTAAAAAAGACTCCTGAACGGTTATGATAAGAGGGTTTTAAGGCTGGGACAGCGAATTATTGATTAAATTCAAACCCTCAGGGATGGAGGAGATTCCATGATTCTGCTGAACCCTGGTCGGCACAGTAGGGAATACCATGATGGGCATACCCGCGATTTAATGATCAGGACAATCGAATTATTTGAACAAAAGGGCAAGCAGAAGTTAAAGGAAGATGACCGTAACCGCGTTTGGTATGAAGACTTCCTCTCATTTATCAAAGACAACGAGATTTTCTATAAACTGTTGACACCCCAACAATACGGTGAAGAGAATTGCCGCTGGGACACCTGGCGGAACTGTGAATTTAATGAAATTCTTGCTTTTTACGGGCTGCATTACTGGTATACCTGGCAGGTATCGATTCTCGGGCTTGGACCGATATGGATGAGCAATAATGAGATACAGAAGAAAAGAGCGGCACGGTTGCTTAAAGATGGCCAGGTATTCGCCTTTGGACTATCCGAACGTGATCACGGTGCCGATGTATATTCGACCGAAATGAGACTCTCTCCCCAATCTGACGGGACTTACCTGGCAAATGGAGAAAAATATTATATTGGAAATGGTAACATTGCCGAGATGGTTTCAACCTTTGGCAAGATGGAAGGAAGCGACGATTATGTTTTCTTTGTTGCCAATTACAGTCACAAGAACTACGAACTGGTAAAAAACATAGTTAATTCACAGTCTTATGTGGCAGACTTCATTCTTAAAGATTATCCGGTTACCAAGGAGGAAATTCTTTCCATAGGACAGGATGCCTGGGATTCAGCTCTTAATACGGTTAATGTGGGCAAGTATAATCTCGGTTGGGCTTCAATCGGCATCTGTACCCACGCGTTTTATGAAGCGATTAACCACGCCGCTAACCGTACCCTTTATGGAATGAAAGTAACCGACTTTCCCCATGTAAAGCAGATGTTTACCGATGCTTATGCCCGCCTGACCGCAATGAAGCTCTTTGCCCTCAGGGCGGCGGACTATATGCGTGGTGCTTCTGCTGAAGACCGGCGTTATCTTTTATACAACCCCACAGTAAAAATGAAGGTTACTACCCAGGGAGAAGAGGTAATTAATTTGCTCTGGGATGTTATTGCAGCTAAAGGTTTCGAAAAGGATACATATTTCGAGATGGCTGCCCGGGATATCCGGGCCTTACCCAAATTGGAAGGAACCGTCCATGTTAATATCGCCCTGATAGTAAAGTTTATGGCAAATTATTTCTTTAATCCTCTTGATTACCCACCGGTGGAGAAACAGGATCAACCCAGCAATGATGATTTCCTTTTTAACCAGGGTCCGGCACGTGGTTTGGGACAAATCAGATTCCATGATTATAACCGGGTATACAACAGTTTTAATCTGCCTAATGTAGATTTATTCAAGGAGCAGATTTCCACGCTCAAAGAATTTTTGGCCGGGGCTACGCCTGATGCAAACCAGCAGAAAGATACCGATTTTCTGCTCTCTTTGGGAGAGATGTTTACACTTGTTGTCTACGGACAGTTGATCCTTGAGAACGCGGAAATCTATCAAACAGACCTTGCCTTGGTTGATCAGATCTTTGATTTTATGGTCCGCGACTTTTCGAAGTTTGCTTTAAACCTGTACAGCAAGGCCAGTACCAGTGAAACCCAGATGGCTTATCTGCAGCAGATGTTTAAAAAGCCGGCCGTGGATACTGACCAGTTTAATAAAGTTTGGAATGAGCAGGTTCTCTCCCTGAGAGGTTCATATGAAATGAAACCATAGCAATCCATTAAGGATTTTTAAATTAGAGGCTCGGCTAGAAGAAGTTCACGTAACGAACATGGTTCCAGGCCTCTGTCGCGAAGTCCGGTGATAATAGCCGGCAGTGCAGCTATGTCATTGGTTGTAAAATGGAGCAGGACAATACTGCCGCCACTTGCATTGGCGAGCACATGTTCAATTATACGCTGCGTGGTTGACACTTCATTCCTCAGAGCATAAACCAATTCCACGTCCCAGAGGATAGGGAACATTCCTTTTTCCGCTATGATTTCCTGGTAGCGCCTGGTCCGGGCGCTGTTAGTGGAAGTAAAACCATCCATGCCCGGCGGGCGGAAAAAGTAAGTCTTATAAGGATAACCCAGGGCTTCATCAACAGAGTTCTGCCAGCGGTTCAGCTCTTCTCTGATCCGATCTTCAGCGATAGTGGTTAAAAATGCATGGCTGTAGGTATGGTTACCCAGTTCGTGTCCTTCATCAACTGCCCTGCGCCATACCTCCGGATTATTATCGACCCAGGAACCCATGGGGAATAGGGTGGCCTTTACATTATATTCCTTCAGATAGTCAAGTGTTTGATTAATCAGTTCTGCCCGGTTACCGTCATCAATCGTAATTGCTACTTTATTGGTATCCCGATTGCCATGATAGATAATCGTTGAAGAACGAAGCATACGGTTTTCCTCAACCAGCTCTTCGTTTTCCCTTCGTAATTCTTCATTTTCGTCAGAAATCTCGTCATATTGTTCCCATAGCAGATCATTTTCCTGTTGCAGTTGAAAGAGGTCATCTTTTAAGCGGTCAATATCGCCCTGAAGCGATCTGATTGCCATGTACTGAATAAAGCTGAAACCGGATAGGGCCAGTACGGCAAGGATCAACAGAATTAAAATAAATAATCGTGCTACAGACTTTTTCTTTGGCTGCCTGGACCTGCTGTAATATTGAGTGTTCATAACTACCACCTTTGGTAATATTGCTTGCTATTCCCATTTTACTGCTTATATGTTACCCTACTAAAAAAGATAAAACAATAGTTCTTTACCAAATCTGGAAAAGGAAGTGAATTATATTGAAAACATTACTGGCGATAGGTTCGAGCCCGCGGCGCAATGGCAACAGTGATCTGCTTCTCAGGGAATTTAGTCGTGCCGCAGAAGATGCCGGATGGCATGTTGAAATGCTTTTTATAAACGACCTAAATTTCAGACCCTGCCAGGCCTGTGACCTTTGTGCAAAAGACGGGCAGTGTGTCTTGAAAGATGATATGCAGCAGGTATATCCAAAGCTGATCAACTCTGATGCCCTGGTTATTGCCAGCCCTGTTACATTCGGTTCTCTAAACGCCCAGTTAAAAATGTTTATAGACCGTTTCCAGTGCTGGTGGAATGCCAAATATACCCTTCAGAAACCCTTTATTCCCGAAGAGGCGAACCGAAAAGGATTTTTTATCTGCGTCGGCGCTCTAAAGAAAAAAGATTACTGCGAAAATGCTATCGAAATTATTAAAGTATACTTCCACAACATCAACCACAAGCTGGCCGGTACCCTTGCTGTCAGAGGCTATGATGAAAAAGGAGCAGTCCTGAAAGATCCCCAGATACTTCAGGATGCTTACCAGGCCGGCAAAGACTTCATCGCCAGCACATAACTCCCAGACAAGGGGACAGGGACTTGTCTGTACCCTTACACTTCAAAAACTTCCGAAATGGAATAAGGTTACAAAGGTTACACATCAGACAAGTCCCTGTCCCCTTGTCTGTACGTTGTTAGATATTGTTCTGTGTGAATTCGATTCCTGTTTCAGTTTTGGATATCAGTATTACATCATTGGAAGTGACCGTGCCGGAAATTATTTTTCTCGACAGAGGGGTTTCTACTTCCTGCTGGATCACTCTTTTGAGCGGTCTTGCACCGAAGGCAGGATCATAACCACGTTCAGCCAGGTATGTGACAACTTCGTCAGCCCATTTAATAGTCAGATCTGCAGTCTGGGCCAGCCTTAATGCGAGTTTATTTAAAAGCAAAATCGCAATCTGGCGGACCTGTTCTTTTTCTAATGCTCTGAAAACAATAGTTTCATCGACGCGGTTTAGAAACTCCGGTCGGAAATGATGACGCAGCAGGTTAAGTACGGCTTCTTTCATCTGCTCGTATTCTCCGCCCTTCTCATGAAAAGTGAGAATTTCCTGGCTGCCGATATTGGAAGTCATGATTACAATTGTATTGCGAAAATCCACAGTCCGCCCTTTACCGTCTGTAAGGCGCCCGTCATCCAATATTTGCAGCATGGCGTTGAATACATCCTGGTGAGCTTTCTCTATTTCGTCAAAAAGAATAACACTGTAAGGTTTTCTTCTGACTGCTTCAGTTAACTGTCCACCTTCTTCATACCCTACATAGCCGGGAGGAGCACCCACAAGGCGGGCAACAGTGTGTTTTTCCATGTATTCCGACATATCAAGACGGATCATATTCCTTTCATCGTCGAAGAGGGCTTCAGCAAGCGCCCGGGCAAGTTCTGTTTTCCCAACACCGGTTGGCCCCAGGAAGATGAAACTACCAACAGGTCGGTTTGGATCTTTGATGCCGCTTCTTGCCCTGAGCACTGCATCAGAAACAGCACTGACTGCTTCATCCTGGCCGATAACCCTTTCGTGGAGAATCTCCTCCAGACGCATTAATTTTTCGCGTTCACCTTCGAGCAGACGGCTGACCGGCACCCCGGTCCAGCGGCTAACTACTCTGGCAATTTCTGTTTCTGTTACTTCTTCGTTGAGCAGCATATTCTGTTTTTGCTTTCCGGCCAAATGTTCCTCTTCAGATTGAAGGCGTCTTTCAAGATCGTTTAACCGGCCGTATTTCAGTTCAGCTGCCTTGTTGAGGTCATATTCACGTTCGGCTTTCTCGATTTCGGTACGAATTTCGTCAATTTCACGTTTAATGTTACGTACCCTTGAAATAGACTGTTTTTCAGTTTGCCACTGGGCTTTCATTGCATCTGCTTCGGAACGCAGTTCGGCTAATTCTTTCTGTAATTTATCCAGCCTTTCACGAGAGGCAGTATCTTTTTCTTTGTTAAGAGCAGCCTCTTCGATTTCCAGCTGCATAACCCGTCTGGTAATTTCGTCCAGTGCTGCGGGCATGCTGTCAATCTGGGTTCTCAGGTGAGCTGCTGCTTCATCAACCAAATCGATAGCTTTGTCGGGCAGGAAGCGATCACTGATATAGCGGTCAGATAAAACAGCCGCTGCTATCAATGCGCTGTCCTGTATTCTTACCCCGTGGTGGACTTCATAACGCTCCTTTAATCCACGCAGGATTGAAATTGTATCCTCCAGAGAGGGCTGGTTAATCCTGATCGGCTGAAAACGTCTTTCCAGGGCAGCATCCTTTTCTATATGTTTGCGATATTCATCGATAGTGGTTGCCCCAATGCACTGCAATTCACCCCTGGCCAGCATCGGTTTAAGCAGGTTCCCCGCATCCATAGCGCCTTCTGCGGCTCCTGCACCTACGACTGTATGAAGTTCATCAATAAAGAGGATGATCTTTCCCTCTGCATCCTGAACTTCCTTCAATACAGCTTTCAGCCTTTCTTCAAACTCTCCGCGGTATTTTGCTCCGGCAACCAATGCACCCATATCAAGGGTAATAACTTTCTTATCTTTCAATCCTTCCGGTATATCGCGGGCAACAATCCTGCGAGCCAGCCCCTCAACAACCGCAGTTTTACCCACACCTGGATCGCCGATCAGAACAGGATTGTTTTTGGTCCGCCTCGATAAGATTTCAATCACCCGGCGAATCTCTTCATCCCTGCCGATAACCGGATCCAGTTTGCCTTTTTCAGCCTGTTCAGTCAGGTCACGACCGTACCTGAGAAGTGCTTCATAAGTATCTTCAGGGTTATCGCTTGTAACACGCTGTGACCCACGGACTTCTTTCAGAGAACCTAACAAAGTATTGCGGTTAAGGCCCACCTGGCTGAGTAGTTTTTTCAAGTCATCTTCACTTTCCTCGGTGAGGGCCAGTAAAATATGTTCAATACTGACGTATTCATCCTTAAGCTGTTTTGCTTCCTGCTCTGCCCTGGAGAGCACACGGGCCATGGACGAACTCATCTGAAGGGTGCCTTCATATCCCGAAACTCTGGGGATAACTGAAAGTAATTTTTCCACGCCCTGGCGAAGAGAAGCGGAATCGATACCCGAATGCTGCAGGAAACGTACGGCCAGACCTTCTTCCTGATCGAGTAGAGCGGCAAGAAGATGCTTGGGACCGACAACCTGATGCCCGCGGTTAACGGCAAGCTCTTGAGAAGCAGAAAGAGCCTCTCGTGATTTATTTGTAAAACGGTTTAAGTCCATAAAAATTCACCTACTTTCTACGCAGCCGTTCTATTTCATCCTGCAAATTTTCAATTTTCTCCAGCAAATCAACTATAATTCCGGCGCCTACTGTATTAACGCCGCAATTTCTCTTCACCCTTAAAATCCTTTGCAGCCGGCGCAGCTCTTCGAAAGAGATGGTGTTATCCTCTAGTTCGACCAATCCCATTTCTTTGTACACCGTAAGTAAATCTGGGTGTATTTCCAACCGATATGTAGTAATATTTTCACCGATATCATTATGATAATGAATCCGGATCAGTTTCATAATAATCACTTCCCGCCTTTCCTCAGCTCATGGAGCTGCCTGTAGAGTTCTTTTTCTTCCTCACTCAGGTCGGGCGGTATATCAATTACCAGGGTTACATATTGATCACCCCGGGCATCTCCTTTTCCGGGAAAGCCCTTACCCCGCAAACGCAACTTGTTTCCGCTGATACTCCCAGCCGGTATTTTCATATTAACAGCACCGTCCAGAGTCCTGACCGGAATTTTATCACCCAAAATTGCCTGGTCTGGGCGTATTACAGCCTGCACTTCAATATTATTCTCTTTAAGTTTAAAAACAGGATGCGGTTTCAGACGTACTTTCAGATAGAGATCGCCTTTAGGCCCACCGCCAAGGCCGCTGCCACCCTGCCCTTTCAATCTGATTTTACTGCCTTCTTTTACTCCGGCGGGAACTTTAACATCGAGTGTTTTTTCATCCGGCACAGCTCCGGTTCCACCGCATTGAGCACAGAAACTGCGATCTCTGGTTCCTGTCCCTCCGCAGGCGGAACATACAGAACTTCCGCTGACCCGGATAGATTTTGTAACTCCTTTGTAAGCTTCTTCAATGGTCAGTTCAATCTCGCTCTCCAGGTCATCGCCACGGACAGACCTTTGACGAGCTGTTCTGCCGGTTCTTCCCGCAGGACCCTGACCGCCGAAAAACATATTAAAGAAATCACTGAAACCGCCTTCAAAACCACCGGCTCCGAAATCATTGGATGTATAGAAACGGACCCCTTCCATATCGGGCGGAGCCTGAAAATCCTGTCCATCTTTCCATCTACTGCCCAATCGGTCGTAACGGGCACGCTTATCAGGATCCTTAAGTACCTCGTAGGCTTCATTGATCCTCTTAAACTTCTCTTCAGCCTCTTTCTTTTCAGCTGCTGGGTGAAGGTCTGGGTGCCATTTTCGGGCCATTTTTCGATATGCGCTTTTTATTTCTTTCTCGGACGCTTTGCGATCCACGCCGAGCAATTCATAATAATCCTGAAATTTCACGGACATATAAATTCCTCCAGATTCAATCTGACAAGAGCTATGACCAATAAGTTAATAAAAAGTGCTCTGAGTACTGTTATTGAATTATTCTTCTTCCGGTGCCCGGGCAACCATTACCTGGGCTGGTTTAAGCAAGATATCTCCCAGCTTGTAGCCGCTGCAGATCTCCTCCGCCACACAGCCTTCCGGACACTGGTCGGTCTCAACATATCCTAAGCCTTGCTGTTCTTCTGGATCGAAGGGAAGACCCATACATTCAACTGGCCTGACTCCATGTTTATATAAAAGTTCATTTAACTGCCGGGCCATTATTTCTATACCTTGCTTGGCGGCAGCATCCTGAACCTGTTTTCGCGCCTGGTCAAAATAATCAAGAAAAGCCAGTAAATCAATCAAAATGTCTTTTTTTGCATTCAGCCGGGCAGAATCAGCATCCCTACTGATACGTTTCCGGAAATTATCGAAGTCGGCAATTGTTCGAAGGTGCCGGTTTTTTTCTTCCTCCAGCTCCCTGCGCAGCTTTTCAATTACTTCCAGCTCGTTTACTTCATTCATCTCAGATCTCATTTGACCCGTATCGGCTTTATCCTGATTATGCTCTCTTTTTCTTTTATCATCCATTTCCATCGCCTCCAAATCCCGGCGTAAGAAAAATTATCAATACCTGCCCTCCCTTGAATGTCAAGAAAGGGCAGGTTGATAATTTTTAATTTTCTTCAAACTCGGCATCGACTACATCCTCACCGTCGCCTCCACCGGAAGGCTGCTGGTGAGTTTCACCGCCACCCTTGGTTTTCTGGTAGGCGGCTTCTGATAGCGAGTGTGCTGCCTGCTGCAGGTCACTGCGCAGATTGCGGATTTTATCAATAGGAGCATTATTTTTCAATGCTTCTTTCAGATCATTAAGGATCTGCTCAACCCTTGCTTTTTCATGGACTGGGAGGTTGTCTCCTATCTCTTTCATTTGCCTTTCAGTTTGATAGGCAAGGCTGTCTGCTTCGTTGCGCTCATCGATCTCTTTACGTCTGGCTTTGTCTTCTTCACCGTGCTGCTGTGCTTCGGAAACCATCCGGTCGATTTCTCCCTTATCCAGATTGGTCGAACCGCTGATTGTGATCTCCTGTTCTTTTCCGGTACCCTTGTCTTTGGCACTGACCTTCAGGATTCCGTTGGCATCGATGTCGAATGAAACCTCAATTTGCGGTAACCCACGTGGTGCAGGAGCGATCCCTTCTAATTTAAACTGCCCCAAAGATCGGTTATCCTTTGCCATTTCGCGTTCACCCTGCAGGACATGGATATCCACTGCCGGCTGATTATCTTCGGCAGTTGAGAATACCTCGCTGTGCCTGGTCGGTATAGTGGTGTTCCGATCGATTATTTTTGTCATAACCCCACCCAGTGTTTCCACACCGAGAGAGAGAGGAGTTACGTCGAGCAGTACAACATCTTCCATCTCTCCAGCCAAAACCCCGGCCTGAATAGCTGCCCCGAGAGCGACAACCTCATCAGGGTTCACGCTCTGGTTGGGATCTTTGCCGATCAATTCGCGAACAAGCTTTTGCACTGCCGGTATGCGGGTAGAACCGCCGACGAGAATAATTTCGTCGATATCTTTCTCCGACAGTTTAGCGTCAGCCAGGGCATCTTTTACCGGCTGGCGACACCGTTCGACCAGGTGATGGGTCAGATCTTCAAACTTGGCCCTGGTCAGCTTGGTATCGAGATGTTTCGGCCCGCTTGCATCAGCAGTAATAAAAGGCACGCTGATAGCAGTTTCGGTTGTCGAAGAAAGTTCGATTTTTGCCTTTTCCGCAGCCTCAATCAAACGCTGCAGAGCCTGTTTATCCTGACGCAGGTCGATCCCCTGATCTTTCTTGAACTCCTCTGCAAGCCAGTCGACAACAACCTTGTCGAAATTGTCACCTCCAAGATGGGTATCCCCGTTTGTTGACTTAACTTCAAACACGCCATCGCCAACTTCCAGAATAGATACGTCGAAAGTACCGCCACCCAGGTCGAAGACCAGGATAGTCTCGTTTGTTTTCTTATCGAGCCCGTAGGCCAGCGATGCGGCTGTGGGCTCATTGATGATCCTCAATACATTTAATCCGGCAATTTTTCCAGCGTCCTTTGTTGCCTGGCGCTGGGCATCATTAAAATATGCCGGAACAGTAACAACTGCATCGGTTACCTTTTCACCCAGGTGTTTGGAAGCATCTTCGACCAATTTTTTAAGAACCATGGCCGAGATTTCTTCCGGTGCATACTGCTTATCGGTAACCTGGAAACGAACCGCATTATTCGGTCCGGAAATAACATTGTACGGGACCAATTTACGTTCAGATTCTACTTCATTAAATTGGCGTCCGATAAATCGTTTTACGGAAAAAAGGGTATTTTCAGGATTAAGGGCAGCCTGACGCTTGGCAACCTGCCCGACCAGCCTTTCCCCGGAGTCTTTAAAAGCGACTACCGAGGGGGTGGTTCTCGAACCCTCTGCATTGGTTATTACCTCCGGTTTACCACCTTCTACAACTGCAACAGCAGAGAAGGTGGTGCCGAGGTCAATTCCTACAGCTTTACCCATTCTATTCACCTCATTTCATTAATCTGTTAGTCAGGTTATAAATAACCTCTTTAGTTTAACTAATCCAACAAACCGTCACTGGCAACTTTAACCCAGATACATTCCTGGGCATGTCCGGCCAGTTCTTCCTTGATCATCTTGCGTATATCTTCGGTATCTTTCTGGGTCTGACCAAAGATTTCATTACATCCATCATCAAGATCGAGATCAATACCTTCCTGGGCCAATTGATGGATAGCTTCCAGGTGGTCAAGTATTTCTGCATATTTTTCCCTCGTGGCCAAGGCATCGCGCATCATCTCCGCTTCTTCCTCGTCAAGAAGCTTGAAATTCTCTTTTGGATATCCGCATTTTGGACACTGATCGGGCGGCTCTTCTCCTTCGTGCAGGTAACCGCAGATTTCACAACGCCACATTTTCATTTAGTAAACCTCTCCTTCCAAAATATTATTCGATCAGGCAGAAAGTTAATCTAACTTACCGTTTATGCACAACTTTAATCTTTCACCTTTAGAAGCCCTGGCCAGCTCCCGATCAAATGTTAAAATCATCAGTTCGGGAAACTCCTGCTGTAGGGTTTTTGCCGTGGCCAGGTGCCAGAGGCTTGAGCCTTTCAGCGGCCATTTATAGGCCAGTTCCTTTAAAGCGCTGTGAGGAGGCACTATATTAAGCCTGCTCCATGGACCGGACTCAAGCAATTCAAAAATTGAATCGATAATCATTTCAGGTAAAAAGCGCTCTCTTCGTATACGATTGATTGCTGTAAATACTTCGGCCAGGGTCAGAGCGGTAACCAGGTGAACACCTTTTTGACTGGCTTTTTCCAGCACCACTTCACTGTGACTATCCCTGATCAGGTAAGAGAGGAGTGCGGTTGAATCCCAGTAGATTACAGTCAGTTTCTCAGTCATCCTGATTCTCCTCCCCGACTTGACTCTCGTTAAATTCTTCAGGCAGTTCAATAGGAGCATTTCTCCGATTTTCCGGCTGTGGGGAGGTTTCAATTAATCCGCAGCTTTCGTAATTCCTGATTCTTTCTTCCAGGGATAAATTTTTCCCCTGGGCGGGAATAAGCATGGCGACGGGGGTGCCGCGATCGGTAATAATTATTTCCATCCCGTTTCGCACATCTTTGATCAGTTTGCTCAGGTTAATTCTTGCTTCCCTGATACCAATGTAGTTCTTTTTCACCTATACCACACCCTAATGTAGTCACAGTTACTACATTAAATTATAGGCTTTAACAACTCATTTGTCAATAAAAATGTGTACACAAGAACTACACAATTTATCTGGCAAGATTAACTTTATCGATTACGGATGGGCAGGAATAAAAAATAGAGTTGTCGAATTTTAATACCAAAATAGTTCAGATTTAGGAGCATACCTTTAGATTCAAAAAACTTTAAAAGCACGATCAGTATAGAATATATACAGGGGGTTTATGATTGGGCATAATTACGATCTCGCGTGAATTTGGCAGTGGAGGGGAAACAGTGGCCCGTTTGGTTGCAGAAAAAACCGGTTTCCTCTTGGTTAACAAGGATACAATCACCCAGGGATTGGCTGAATACGGAGTAGAAATACCGGATCCAAGGCTGGAATTCATGATTCAGGAAGAAGATAATGTGCAGACTGTTCGTCAGTACATAGAAGCAATGCATGATTATATTTATGACCTGGCGATCCGGAATAGCCTAGTTATTATAGGGCGCGGGGGTTCTGTTCTCTTTAGGGACTATCCTCCGGCATTGCATGTCAGGATTATCTCCCAGTTTACACACAGGGTTCAGAAGGTTATGAAGCTTTACGATCTGAATGCGGCAACTGCAGTCAGGTTGGTTAAAGAACAGGATTGTGATAAACGGAAATATTACCGGCAAATATTTGATGAAAACTGGATGAACGTGCGGCCCTATGATCTCGTCCTTAACACTGAAAAAATGAACTTGGAAGATGCGGCAGACATCATAGTAACCGCTTATCACATTCATGCCGAACCAAGAGCTGTTAAAAACGGTGAAGGTATAACCGAATACGAAGAGCGAATATTTACTACCCCGGCAGAAGTAGAAGCTGAAAAGTTTATGCACCCCAGCGAAGAAGAATTTGCCAAAATGCTTGATTTCTATCGTATCCGCTGGGAATATGAACCGAGAACATTTCTGCTCGAGTGGGATAGTGAAGGAAATGTTATAGAAGCTTTTTCTCCGGACTTCTATCTGCCGGATCAGGATCTTTTTATTGAACTAACCACCCAGAAACCTAAGCAGGCCTGGAAGAAAAACAGAAAAATCAGGAGGATGGGGGAGCTTTACCCGGAAATAAATGTCCGGCTGATTGATAAGAAAGGTTTTGAAAGCCTGCTTAAAAAGCACAGCATAAATCAGGATGGTGAAGAATAAACTTGAGCGAAAAAAAACCATACTCCGATGACCAGTTAAAAATTATCCTCACCCAGGAAGAAATAGAAGAGAAGATCACCGAGCTTGGTAAAACAATTTCCCGTGATTACGCGGGGAAGGAATTAATAATCATCGGTGTTCTGCGCGGTTCAGTCTTCTTTGTTGTCGACCTGAGCCGTAAAATTTATATCCCCTTTGGAATTGATTTTATCAGCATATCACATTACAGTGAGCAGGTTGATTCTGCAGGTGTGGTAAGGATTACCAAAGATTTGGATCTCAGCATATCCGGAAAGCATGTCCTCATCGTTGAAGATATTGTTGATACAGGGCTGAGCCTGGGTTATCTGTTGCGAAACCTGAAAACAAGAAACCCGGCCGATATCAAGGTATGTACCCTGCTTAACGTTGAAGCTCGCAGGATCGTAGAGGTGCCAGTTGATTACAAGGGGTTCGATCTGCCCAATATCTTTGTCGTCGGCTATGGCCTTGACTATAACGAGAAGTACCGCAACCTGCAATTTATTGCGGAGTATAATCGCCCATAATAAAACCAGGCCCCAACAGACCTGCGGCTTACCTTCAGAATCTTCATCCCCGACCATCGACGGCTGCTTCACTCGCCCCTACAGACGACTTCTTTCAACCTCCGGTCAGTTTCTTCAGACTCTGTGCTGTGGTTTTCCGGCGCTTCCCGGCTTGGTTCCGGTTTAACCCTTTCCCTTACCTTTCGGCTGCCGCTTCCTTACAGCTGCCCGATTCTTTTGGATAGTTCCGGTTTCCAATCGAGGTTTGCACCTTTTTCTTCTGCCGGTTTTTCCCTTTGAGTCGGACCTGGTTCACCTTTCAGTCTCTCGGAACCTGGTAAAATTATATTAGCATGGATCCCGGTGTCTGTCAATAGTTTTTTCAATATTTTTTATAAAAAATTTATTTGATCTTATATTTTGCTAATGAAGGCACAATAATCATTGTGTTTATAAAGGGAAAAATTATTTTTTAGCCAATAATATAGATCAGGTAAACGATAAGGGAGCGGCTTACATGAAAGCAGAAAAGAAAGCTGAAGCAGAAGACCGGCAAAACCTCGGAACGGTAACAGCTGTACGCGGCAGTGTGGTTGATGTTTACTTCCCAGCTTCTATACCAGCTTTACATACCAGGCTGGATGCCGGCCCTGAAAAGAATATTGTAGTCGAGGTTGTGTCCCATCACGATGGCGGAATTGTCCGGGGAATTGCCCTGTCGCCAACGAAAGGACTTCGCCGGAGCGATCCGGTTGTTGACAGCGGTGATATGATACGTGTCCCTGTGGGCAACGAGGTTTTGGGACGCATGTTTAATGTATTCGGCGAGACAATTGATGAAAAAGAGCCGCTTAGAGACATTGAAAGAAGAGGGATTCATAATCCACCTGCATCGATTGCACGACGGGTAACAACATCGGAAATTTTCGAAACAGGTATAAAGGCTATCGACCTGCTTACTCCCCTTGAGCGCGGTGGCAAGGCCGGATTGTTCGGCGGCGCCGGGGTAGGTAAGACTGTTTTGATCACCGAATTGATCAACAATACTGTTGGTAAACATGAAGGGGTCAGTATCTTTTGCGGTATCGGGGAAAGGTCCCGTGAAGCGGAGGAACTCTACCGCGAAATCCAGGAAGCCGGAGTACTGGATAATACAGTAATGATCTTCGGTCAGATGAACGAACCCCCCGGAGCCCGTTTTCTAGTAGGCCATTCTGCCCTGACCATGGCCGAGTATTTCAGGGATGATGCTAAACAGGATGTTTTGCTTTTAATCGATAACATATTCCGTTTTGTTCAGGCCGGTTCGGAAGTGTCGGGCCTGCTCGGTAAAATGCCATCCAGGGTGGGCTACCAACCTACCCTGTCGACCGAAATTGCCGAACTGCAGGAAAGGATTTCAAATACGTCTTCCGGAGCGATCACCTCGATCCAGGCGGTCTATGTTCCGGCCGATGACTTTACCGATCCATCGGCAACGCACACATTTGCCCACCTTTCAGCTTCAATTATCCTTTCAAGAAAAAGGGCCAGTGAGGGATTATACCCGGCAGTCGATCCACTTCGCTCCTGGTCAAAAATGCTCACACCTCTCGTTGTTGGTGAGAGACACTACAAGGTAGCCCAGGAAGTTAGGCGGACCCTTGCCGAGTACGAAGAACTTAAAGATATTATCGCCATGCTCGGGCTGGAAGAACTATCCCAGGATGACCGTCGGGTAGTGAACAGGGCCCGGCGCCTGGAACGCTTTTTAACCCAGCCGTTTGTAACGACTGAACAATTTACCGGTTACAACGGAAAAGTAGTTGACCTGGAAGATGCCATCGATGGATGTGAAAGAATCCTGGCCGACGAATTCTCCGATTACTCTGAATCTGATCTTTACATGCTCGGTAAAATTGGTGAGGTAAAAACAAAGGTCGGTAAAAGCAGCGCAAGCATTGTAAACAAGGATGAACAGGGAGAAACCAAGCCGCAACAGGATGATGAGAATATCGATAATCCGGCAGATCAGTAAATACCGGCGAATGAAAACTTTGGGAGATTAAGAAATATGAATCTGAAAATTTTACTTCCGGCGGGTATTTTAATGGAAGGGGCAGTAACGAAAATTACTGCAGAGGCAGAGAACGGATATTTTACCATTCTGCCCCGGCACATTGATTTTGTGGCCGCCCTTGTTCCGAGTCTTTTTTCATATCTTACGCCAGACGGCAGCGAAAACTTTCTTGCCCTTGATGAAGGTATATTGGTCAAACAGGGAGATCAGGTCTATGTATCGGCAGCCCGGGCTGTCCCCGGTGAAGATTTGGATCACCTGCAGGAAACGGTGGAAAGTGAGCTTAAAATACTTGATGAAAACGAGAAGAAGGCCCGCACCGTAATGGCCAGGCTCGAAGCAGATACATTGCGCAGGTTTACCAGGCTGGGAGGGGAGCGCCGGTGATCACTGATAAAAATGATAATCGGAATAAAAAGCTGCCTGGCACTGTAGGTAAAAAGGCGGCCCGCAGAATTAAAGCACGCCGTACCCGGGATCGCAGCGTCTGGTTCGGGGTCGGCCTGTTCGGCATGGTCGGCTGGACCGTGGCGATAACAACCATCATCGGGGTGGTAATCGGGATATGGCTTGACCGGATCTGGCCCGGACCCTATTCATGGACTCTTACTTTTTTAATCATCGGTTTGATTATCGGCTGTATCAATGCCTGGTACTGGATTAACAAAGAAAGCAAATCTGATGATGACAATTATGATCAGCAAGATTAAACGAGGAGCCGGTTTATGATGATCTGGTTTTATATTATTCTTTCAGTATTGGCTGGTTTAATATTGGGTGGTTTCTTCTTTGGCGGTCTCTGGTGGACTGTCCAGCGAATTACCTGCAGCGGCAGGCCATATTTATTATCGGTAGCCAGTTTCCTGATCAGGACTACCTTTATTCTCATTGCTTTTTATTTTTTGTTACAGGCAGGCTGGTCTTATCTGCTGGCAGCCCTGGCTGGTTTTCTTGTTTCCCGGACAGTTCTGGCCTACAAGCTGGAGCCGAAGAAGCAAATGAAAGGGGGATGCGTAAAAAGTGACCATTAACCCTGATGGTACTCTTCTCTTTCAATGGGGTTGGTTTACGATCAATGCCACCATCTTTTTTACCTGGCTGGTTATGGCCCTGCTGACCCTGGGTTCATGGCTGGTTACCCGGAACTTAAAAAGCGAAGGATCGCTATCCCGCTGGCAAAACCTACTTGAAGTTCTGGTTAACGGTATTAATAGTCAGATCAGGGAAGTGAGCCGTCAGGAACCGGGGCCGTACCTGCCTTTTGTCGGGACACTCTTTATCTTTATCGCCATCTCAAATATATTAACAATCATTCCCGGATTTATCCCGCCGACCAGCTCACTTTCAACTACGGCAGCCCTGGCTATCTGTGTTTTTATCGCGGTTCCGGTGTTCGGCATCGCTCACCGGGGAGTTCTGGAATACCTGCGGCAGTACCTGAAACCGACTTTTTTCATGCTTCCCTTCAACATCATCGGGGAACTAAGCCGGACCCTTGCCCTGGCAGTGCGTCTATACGGTAACATGATGAGCGGAACGATCATAGTTGCCATCCTTCTGACAATCACTCCCCTGATCTTTCCAATTGTCATGCAGGCTCTGGGTTTGCTGACCGGATTGATCCAGGCTTATATATTTGCTATTCTGGCCATGGTTTATATTGCTTCGGCCAGTAAAGTACACCAGGATCTGGAGAAAAAAGGAGAGGAATAATATGGAAAATCTGAGTATGATCGGCATCATATCAATCGCCACAGCCGGACTGACCATTGCTATCGGTTCCGTTGGACCGGCGCTCGGTCAGGGCCGGGCAGTTTCCCAGGCTTTAAGCTCGATTGCCCAGCAACCCGATGAAGCCAATACGATTACCAGAACCCTTTTTGTCGGGCTGGCTATGATTGAATCGACAGCGATTTACTGTTTTGTGGTAACCATGATCCTGATTTTCGCCAACCCCTTCTGGAATTTTTTCCTGCAGCAGTAGGGTAGGTGAAATCCAAGCCTTAATTACGGGAGAATAAAGATGATTATAGACTGGTATACGGTAATATTTCAGATTGTAAACTTTCTGGTGCTTGTCTTTTTGCTGCGCTATTTTCTTTATGGGCCGATTATCAAGGCCATGGATGATCGTGAAGGTAAGATAGTGCAGAGGGAAAAAGAGGCGGAAACTCAAAAAACTAATGCCGAAAAAGAGGCAAAGGCGTTTCGTCAAAAGAGTGAGGAATTGGATAATAAAGAAGAAGAAATACTTGAAAAAGCCCGTCAGGCTGTAGATCAGGAAAAACGAAAACTGCTGGATCAGGCTCGCAGCGAGGTGGACGAAACCAAGCAGCGTTGGGAAGAGGCACTCGAAAGAGAGAAAGAGAGTTTTATCAGTGAACTGCGCAGAAAAATCGGCCGCCAGGCTTGCACCATTGCCCGCCGCTGTCTGCAGGATCTGGCTGATACAAAGTTGGAAGAGTTAACCCTGGACCTTTTTCTCCGCAAATTTGAAACCATGTCCTCTGATGAAGTTTCAACCCTGAAAGAAGCTGTTATTGCCGAAAAGAAAATAAATTTACGCAGTGCTTTTAAAATACCGGAAAAGAAAATGGACGGCCTGGAAAGGTCGCTTAAGAAAATGTTGACAAAGCAAACAGAAAAACTGCAGATATCGGTCAAAGAAGACCCCGATTTGATCTGCGGCCTTGAACTGGAAGCAGAAGGCTACCGCATAGCCTGGAATATTGACAGCTACCTGGAAGATGTGGAGGAGGAACTGCTCAAAGAACTTGATCAGACTGCTCTTACGGAGAAGGCAGGGGAGGTGCAGGGTGGTGGCACAGAAAAAACCTGATCAGAAAACACTGCTTTCCACCCTCTATAGTGCATTTGATTCCGGTGAATCTGCTATGCAGGATGTTCTCGATAATCTACCTGTCGACCCGAAAGTGGAAGAAATCGGAACGGTCATATCCATCGGCAGCGGTATTGCCCGGGTGTCCGGGCTGGCTGGTGTTCAGGCAGAAGAGCTCGTAGAATTTCCCGGTGGGGTAACCGGTATAGCCTTTAACCTGGATCCCCATGAAGTTGGGGTAATTATGCTCGGAAGTTCCGACAACATTGTTTCCGGCGACCGGGTACGCAGGACAGGCCGGGTTGTCGATATTCCGGTTGGAGAAGATCTCCTCGGGCGGGTGATCGATGCGGCAGCAAAACCCCTTGATAACCGGGGGCCAGTTAATTTCAAGGAAAGGCGTCCGGTTGAAAGTGAAGCCCCGCCGATCATGTCCCGCGATCCGGTGACCGAACCCCTGCAAACCGGATTAAAGGTTGTAGATGCTCTGATCCCGGTTGGACGAGGACAGCGTGAGCTAATCCTGGGCGACCGGCAGATCGGCAAGACGGCTATTGCCCTTGATACTATTATCAATCAGGCAGATAAAGACGTAATCTGTGTTTACTGTTCAATTGGCCAGCAGGGTGCCGATGTAGCGAAATTTATTGCCCAGCTAAGAAAATACGGGGCGATGGATTATTCAATCGTGGTTGTTGCTTCTGGTGACGGTCCGCCAGGCCTCAGATTTGTTGCCCCCTTTGCTGCCACGACCATTGCCGAATATTTCATGGAACAGGGTCGGGATGTCCTCATTGTCTACGATGATTTAACCCTGCATGCCCGATCCTACCGTGAACTCTCCCTGCTGCTGGAACGTCCACCGGGGCGGGAAGCCTATCCCGGTGATATATTCTACCTCCATTCCAGACTTCTAGAGCGGGCAACCCATCTTCGGGAAGAATTCGGTGGAGGTTCCCTAACCGCCCTGCCAATCATCGAAACCCAGGCGCAAAATATTTCAGCTTATATCCCGACCAACCTGATTTCCATTACCGATGGGCAGATCTACCTGTCTCCAGAACTGTTTCAGCGTAATCATCTCCCGGCAGTTGATGTGGGAAAATCTGTATCAAGGGTAGGCGGCAAAACCCAACTGCCGGCTTACCGGACTGTAACCGGCGACCTTCGCCTCTCCTATGCCCAGTTCGAGGAACTGGAGATGTTTGCCCGCTTTGGAACCCGCCTTGATGAAAAAACCAGGGAAACTATCGAACGGGGCAGGCGGGTCCGAAAAGTGCTCACCCAACCCGAACTCAAGCCCCTGACTATCCCCGAGCAGATTGCCGTTCTACTTTCAGTTACTGAAGGACTCTTTGACGATATAGAAGTCGAGGCAATACCGCAGGCCGAGGAGAAAATCAGGAAAGCGATGCTTGAGGAACTCTCGGGAATCTGTCAGAAGATTGAAGATGGAGAAGTACTTGAAGATGAAGACCAGGATGCTATTATAGCTGTGGCAAAAAGATCTTTGAGTCCTGAATCGGAGGATTAATACTTGAGCTCAACATTAGAAACCCTGCAGAAACAGATCTCCAGCGGAGAGGATCTCTCATCAATCGTCAGAACGATGAAAGCGCTGGCGGCAACAAGTGTGCGCCAGTACGAAAAAGCAGCAGAATCACTCGATGACTACTACCATACGGTTGAATTGGGCCTATCCGTTGTACTTTCTTCAGAGATGGAAACTCCGGTAGCCCGGAAAGATGGCCGGGAAATCCCAACCCTGATGCTGATATTCGGTTCAGACCACGGCCTGGCCGGGCGTTTCAACGAGCAGATCGTCACTTTTGCTCTCGAAGAATACAGCGGTGAAGCTGACGGGGAAACCGGGAGTTTTCATCTTACCCCCAGTGCTATGGTTGCAGCCGCAGGCGAGCAGGTTATCACCAGGGTCAGTGCTACCGGGGCCAATCTTGTCCGTAGTTTTCATATGCCTACCTCGATTTCGGCCATAACCCCTTTCATCCAGCAGCTTCTGGAGCAGATTGAAAAGTGGCGTTTCAGTGATGGTGCTGAAAAGGTTTTGCTCTTCTACAATCGTCCGGTTACCGGTGGATTCAGTCCACAGGCGGAAGTTATGCTTCCGGTAAATCTTTCCCAGCTGCGGGATACCAGGCTTGAGTGGGAATCGAGATCGCTGCCCACCTATACCATGAAACCCTCCCGGCTGTTATCTTCCCTGCTGCGCCAGTATTTTTTTGTTTCGCTTTACCGTGCTTGTGCCCTCTCTCTTGCCGCAGAAAATACAAGCCGCCTGGCAGCGATGCAGGCGGCTGAAAAAAACATCAATGAACGGCTCGATCAACTGAAGACATCATTCCAGCAGGAACGGCAGGCGGCAATAACCGAAGAGTTGCTCGATATTATTTCCGGATTCAGGGCGGTAAAAGAAAAGTTAAATACCCGGTAGCAGGTTATAAACCCTTTAGATTCTTTCTCTCTGCAGTTTGTTAAGAATTAATTTTCTCTCCAATGTAACCCTTCGCAGCCAGGTCAGGTAGACTCCCGCTGCAACCCCCGGTAAACATACGGCTGCAGTTAAGTAGTAGACATCCCTGAAACCGGGGATCGGCCCGGTCAAACCCTCAAATGAAGCAGGCATTAGTGCGTAGAGTATGATCCCACCGATTGTTGTTCCTGCTGCCGCTCCGGTAAAGCGAACCATATTATGTACCCCACTGGTTATGCCGTGCTCATTGGAACTTACCGTAGAGAGAACCGAATAGAGGGCCGGAGTGTGGGTCAGGGCGAAACCCAACCCATTTAAGGCCAACCCAACGGCAATAAATGGATAAGCTGTTTCGGTGGTTATCTGGGAGAGCATCAGAAATGAACCGGAACGGATGATCATTCCAAACAAAATTGGCAGGCCGGGTCCGAAGCGATCGGCTATGCGGCCGCCGACTGGTGAAACCAGGGCAACCGTGATTGCTGCCGGGGTTAGTAAGAGAGCGGTTGCTGAAGCGCTCTGCCCCTGAACAGTATTGAAGAAGATGGGCATAACAAAGACAGTGCCAGCAACAACAAACTGTTCAATAAAGCCGACGAACAAACCCAGGTTAAATCTTGGATCACGCATCAGCACAGGGCTGAGCAGGGGGTCGCTCGATGCCTTCTCAGTCCGGTAAAAAGCGTAAATCATCAGGACAAAGGCGACCATGCTGATCCTTATCCAGTTGTTCTGCCATCCCCAATCAGGCAGGAGGGTAATCCCTAAAAGAAGGGTTGCCGTTGAGCTGATCAGCAGTAATGCTCCGGTAACATCAAAGTTCCCCTTGGTTCCTCTAACATAGGTGCCCAGTTCTTTATTTGCAATCATCTGCCTCCCGGCAGCGATAACGATAATTACGGCGACAACAGCTATAATCTGAAAAGAGCCCCTCCATGAGAAGAGGTCAGCAAGGTAGCCGGAGACAACCGGACCGATAACCGCTCCGGCAGCGCCGATACTACCCCATATGCCGAGAATCTTACCCCTTTGTCCCTCTTCTGTCTTCGACAGCAAAATGGCCAGGGAATTGGGAACCAGCATCGCTGCCCCGAGAGCCTGTACAACCCTTCCCACTAAAAGCCAGGAAAGGGAAAAAGCTGTGCCGCAGAGCAGGGAGCCTATCCCGAGAACAAATAGCCCGGCCAGGAAGAAGCGTCTCGGTCCGTACATATCACCCACCCTGCCGGCGATCGGTATTAAAGCGGCGACCGGAAGGGTATAGGCGTTAACAACCCAGGTTAGCCAGTTCAGACTCACCCCAAGGTCGGCCATGATATCGGGCAGCAGAATCTTGATCGAAGTCAGATTCATAATTGATAAAAAGTAAGCGGTAAAAATAAAAAACATCCGGACGATCATCTCCAGCATAAAATGATGTTGATTCTGTAGGTTGTTACTAAACCTGCCTTCCAGTTTAGCAGTAACAAAAGCTAATTTCAAACTCTTATTTTCCGTGGGGCAGAAGGATTCATCGGCAGCGAAGCGAAATAAATGATTATGAAAATCATTGTTAAATTGATGCCGCCATATCGCAAAAAAGGTGATCAGGGTGTATATCCATTCGAGCTGGATGTTGAGCAGCTTAACCTTGAGGATCTGGCCGGCTACCTCAACACCAAGCACCGGGAGCTTTTCGGCTATGCCCTGCTTGATGAACGGGGCTTGCTGACCGCTGAATTTATTGTCAACAGCAGAAGCGTCTCTATCACCGACAACTTAAAAGAAGGTGATATTGTTACTGTTGTTCCTTACATCTGTGGCGGCTAACTGATCGACTCTTGGGCAACTACACTTTGACTGATCTTGTATGATCAGTTAATCATGGAGACATTTTGATGAAAAGGAAAGAACAGAAAAATTCTTTTTATGCTGTTCTCTTCAATCAGGAAGGGTATGTTTGTGGTGTACAAAAAAGTGGTAATGCAGATTATTCTATAACCATTGGCGACAGTTGGAGCAAAATCTGGCCTGGAGAATTAATGCAGGATGGAAACTCATTCTTATCTAAAGGCCAAAAAATAACTTATCTGGTTAGAGTAAGTGAAATTCGACATGCCCAGGAACTACCTTTTATTTATCTGGCTATTCTACAAGATAAAGAACAGATTGGTGAACCTCAGGTAAACGAATCCATTAAGGATTTAAAAAAGAAGATCAATTTTTATGAAACGATAATTAATGGTTCCTGCGACGAGGTTTTTATCACCGACGGTAAGGGAATAATAATTTTCGCCAATCCGGTAAGCGAAAGTCACTACGGCATACCGGTATCGGAGATGATTGGAAAGAGCGTTTGGGAACTCGAGGAAAGAGGTATTTATTATCCGGCAGTAACACCGATGGTCCTGCGGGAAAAGAAAAAGATTACGATTGATCAAGAAACCGGGATCGGGAAAAAACTGATGCTCACTGCCACCCCTATTTTTAATAATAAAAATGAAATTGAGATGGTCATTTGCAACTCCAGGGATGTTACTGCTCTTGAGGATATGAAAAAAAGTTATCATGATATTAAGCAGAAAGTGCATAATAAGCAGACAGGACTTTGCATGAAAAAAAGCGCTGAAGTCGAAAGCAGTCAGTTGGTGTATGCCGGAGATTCACCGATTGCAGAGCTATTGCAGATGACCAGGCGTATTGCCCAGACTGAAAGCGTCGTTTTGCTGCAAGGTGAAACTGGAACCGGCAAGGATCTTTTTGCCAGGCAGGTGCATGACTTAAGCAGCAGGCGGAACAAGCAGTTTTTAAAAATCAACTGCGCAGCGCTGCCGCAGGAATTAATTGAATCCGAACTTTTTGGTTACAAGTCCGGCGCTTTTACCGGCGCAAGCCCGAAGGGCAAAATTGGACGGTTCTCACTTGCCGACAGGGGCACAATTTTTTTAGATGAAATTGGAGAGGTACCACTTTCTTTGCAGCCGAAACTCTTGCAGGTTATTGAAGAGCAGAAATTTACCCCAATCGGATCCAGCGCTGTTGAGGAAGTTAATGTTCGGATTATTGCTTCAACAAACCGCGACCTGAAAAGGATGATTGGCGAAGGGGCTTTTCGTGAGGATCTTTATTACAGGCTTTGTGTGCTGTCAATCGAAATTCCCCCTCTGCGCGAGCGTAAAACAGATATTCCGACCTTACTCAATCACTATTTAGGAATTTTTTCTGAAAAACACAGCCGTAAAATCAAACTCACAACCGATGCTATAAATGTTCTGGTTAATTACAACTGGCCGGGTAATGTAAGGGAACTTAAGCATCTGACAGAGTTATTAACCGTCACTGTTACGACCAGAGAAATTAAGATAGAACATCTGCCCCCTCATATCACCCAGCACAGTAAAAAGTTATTTTTCCCGCTGGAAAATTCCAGGCTTGAAACTACTCTCGAAGCGGTAGAACGGGAGCTTGTGACAAACAGTTACAAAAAACACGGCAGTTCTTACAAAGTGGCCAGTTCTCTTGGAATCAGCCAGAGCAGTGCTATCAGGAAAATCCGCAAATATCTTAATGACAATAATGCTAAATAAATGGTAAAGCAATAATTTTTATTGCTAAGTCATAAATGACTTAGCATAAGTTTTTATTATGTCCGGTTATATGTCGGAGATCTCCGATTATTCATCCCCGCTCGAATTTATATCATATCTTTATTCTCAACACCTACGCTAACTAAAGCAATTTCTATTTTTCAGGACTTGGCAGAAAAATTGCACTATATATTTCTTAGCCATTCCATTGGTGAAATTCAGATTTTAGGTTATTAAATATCAACGATAGTAAAAGAGGTGTTCTTAATTGATTGTAACCAGAATGGGTGATGGATACTTTGTAACGATGAGTGAAGAAGAAGTAAAAGCAGATGTTCAGGAGGGAGTGGAGGATGCTGTTAAACGCGGCAAGATCGAGCCTCTTTTTACAGATGAAATCGACTGTATTGTCGATATCTGCTGCCGTCCGCAAAAATTTGTCAGCGTGCAGCATGGCAACGAGCTGATCTTAACTTATGATTCAGGAACCCTTAAAATCACCCGTCTAGGGATTCCGATCGGCATGCCCCAGATTATGCAGATTTACGAGCGGGCTTTTGCTGCTGACACGCTGGAGCTGGCTTATGTTCATTACAGTTTCAAACCGATCAAGATGATTGTGCCCGAGGAGCAGTACGCGGTTGCTGAAACTTCCCTAGTTACAACAGCGCCGCTCTTCTACGGGGCGATGCCAAACCTGCCGCTATACACTCAGCCTGACGGACCCTGCCCCAATGCCGCTGAACTTTTGCCGGCTGGCAAGATTGCCGAAGCAAGGGCGGCCCAGGAAGAAGCGGTTGAGTATGCTGTTAAAGATATGGTTTTTGTCGGCAGCGGCGTTTATGAAGCCGGGGCCGACGGGATCAACTTTGATACCACAGCAGCGGCCGGTGATGCCGAGTTTCAGGCAACGTTATTGGCCTGTGAACAGTTGCGGGCCAAGTATCCCGATATGGCGATCGAAATCGGCATGGCCGGTGAATTTGTCCTCGGTTTTCACGGACAGCTGTCTTACGACGGGGTGCGCCTGGCCGGTCTTTACCCGCACCAGCAGGTTAAACTGGCCGAAAAAGCGGGGGCCAGTATTTTTGGCGCCGTGGTTAACACTAACAGCAGCCGTTCGTTCCCCTGGAACTTAGGAAGAGCCGTTACTTTTTGCAAGGCCTGTGTAGAGGCGGCAAATATCCCTGTTCACGCTAACGTTGGCATGGGGGTCGGGGCGGTACCGCTGGTAATGACCCCGCCGATCGATTGTGTATCGCGAGTTTCAACGGCCATGGCTGAAGTCGGTAAACTCGACGGGTTATAGGTAGGCTACGGCGATCCTGCCGGGATGGCTTTAACTCATATGCATGCTTCTGGCATGGGTGGAATACGGACTGCCGGAGATCTGGTGGCCCGGATGCAAATGTCGAAGAAGATGCGTCTAAACGAAGCCAAGGAATATGTAGCCGGAAAGTTAAAAGTTTCGGTAACCGATCTTTCTAACGAAGTGATCATGAATGAAGTGCGCCAGGCCTTAGATATTGCTACGGTTTATAGCGGGATGGGTGAGCAGTCGAGAGGGATTGAAGCAAAGTTTCGCATTGCGCAGTTGCTGGACCTTGAAATAAATTCTGTAAGCCGATTTTTAAGAAAAACCGGGTGGCGTTAGGAGGCTAATTAATGGCAGATAACATTGATTTTATTAAAAAAATTATCGAATCAGTGGTTGGAGGAGACGAAGCCGGTGCTGAAGCGTTAGCCCGCCAGGCGTTGGAACAGAAAATGGATCCTCTTCAGGTAATTAATGAAGGATACGTGGTGGGGATCAAGCAGGTCGGCGACATGTTCGAATGCGGCGAACTCTTTTTACCCGAACTGATCCAGGTCGCGGAAGTGGTAAAAAAAGCTACGGAGATTCTCAATACCGCCATTACCGGTGGAGCGGAAAGTAACAAGGGCAACGTGCTCATTGCTACGGTAGAGGGAGATATCCACGATATCGGTAAGGCAATTGTTGTATCGTTGCTCGTAGCAAATGGCTTTAATATCTTGGATTTGGGCCGCGATGTGCCAACGCTGGACATTATTGCCAAGGCCGAAGAGTTCAAGGCTGATGTTATCGGCACCAGCGCTCTTTTAACTACGACGATGGTCAAACAGAAAGAGCTGGAAGATGCCCTAGTCAAGGAAGGTTTGAAGAGCAAGTACAAAACCATTGTCGGAGGCGCACCGGTTACCGTACGCTGGGCGGAAAAAATCGGCGCCGATGCTTACGCGGAGAATGCCGGGGAGGGCGTAAATAAGATCATTAAGCTGATTGGTTAGAATGCTCATGCTGGCATGAGAATAAAAAGAAATAAGGGGAAGTTCATCAGAAGCTTTCCCTTATTTCTTTTTATTCCTCCGATTTAGCGTGAGTCAAAAAAGACTCAGCATAATTCATCTTTGCCTTAATTAAATTGTGATAAAATTCACTTGTTTCCCCGGCTATTTCTTCACCCTTATCCTTATACCTCCTTAATAAAGAATAAATAAGACGATGTCAAGGCTTAAAAAATATAATATTTAGTATTGCATGAATTGTGCAATTCTGGCATGAATAATGCAATTAAATACTTATTATTTACTTATTCTACCGAAAGTATCCCATAACGCTCTGCAGTTTTCGAAAATATTTTGTAGGGGGTGGTGCTGGCTAAACTCAATTATTTAAGGTGGGTGGTTTTCAACAGTTAAAGGCGGGTTAATTTCGAATCACAAGGAGGAATATTCCATTTGAGGATTTCAAAAATATTTCTATTATGTTTGATTATGCTGCTGGTAATCTTTATGGTGCTTGGCTGCCAGACTGATAGCGGCGTTCCAGACACTGATACCGAACTGGAAACAGTTACCGGAGATAATGTAATTAAGATCGGTTACGTTGCACCATTCACTGGACCGGCCGCTGAGTTTGGCACCAACGGTTTGAGGGGCGTTGAAATTGCTGTAGACGAAGTAAACGCCCAGGGAATAGTAATCGATGGAGAGGTATATACGATCGAGATTGTTCGCTATGACAGTGTCTGTGAACCTACCCAGTCGGTTGCTTCGGTTCATAAAATGATTCTGGAAGATGGAGTAGTAGCATTCCTCGGTGACCACTGCAGTTCCTGCTGCATGGCTATTGCTCCCTTGGCCGATTCATATGAAGTGCCGGGTATCACCATTGAATGTGCAGCAGAAGCCGTTACCAAGCCCGGACATCCATACTTTTTCAGGATGAGGCCTGACATGGCCTTGATGAGCCCACTGGCCGCAGGACCAATTTTTGAAGCTATCCAACCGGCTACTATTGCTTTTGTAGCTGTAAATGACGATTACGGCCGTTCCTGGGTTGAAACTCATCAGGAAGGGCTGATCGAATTTGGTGTGGAAACCGTGGCAGAAGAGTACTTTGAGCGCGGCACAACCGACTATACAATTTTGCTCAGCAAAATCAGTCAGCTTGAACCTGACATGGTTGGCTATGTAGGCACATCGACTGAAGGTGCGTTGCTCCTGGAGCAGGCTTATGAAATGGGCATGATTCCGGATGTTGCTTTCTATGGGGCGGAAGAAATGGCATCGTACGAAATGCTGGATCTGGCCGGAGCTGAAGTGCTGGAAGGAACCTACGCTATTGCCCTTTACGGGGAAGCGCCTGCCGAACTGGAAGCTGCAGTATTATCCAGGTATAATGCACCGTTACATTACGCGATCATCTTTGCCTACGACGGGGTGTATGTTTTAGCGGATGCAATAACAAGAGCCCAGTCACTGGACCCGAAAGACATCAGGGATGCTCTGAAAGCCGGAACTTATGAAACGCTTGCCGGCTTTACAGAATTCAAGGATTTCGATGGCTATCAGAACCAGGGATTCTATGTGCCTTATCTGATCAGGTGGGAAGATGGAGATATGGTTTTGGTTAAATAATTGGATCACCTGACAATGAACGTAGAACTATAAATCTATACACCTGATATTGGATTAAGCAACAGATACATTGAAGAGCAAACGCAGGTTTTGCACTATTTGTACCTGCGTTTGTTCTTCCTTGATTATACAGCCTGCCATCTAAAGGTTTTAAGAACTTACCTCTATGTTACAGAAAGGAGAGTTCAGTTTGGAATTATACATAATAAACGGGCTGGTTTTAGGCTCAATCTACGCCCTGATAGCTTTAGGTCTGAACCTGATCTGGAGTATCACCGACATCCCGGATTTCAGCCAGGGCGGTATTTATGTAATTGCAGCCTACGTAGTATATTTTTGCATTACTTCATTAAGCATACCCTGGTACATCGCGATGCTTGTTGCAGCGCTGGTTGGGGCAATTATGGCTTACAGTTTTGAAAAATTGCTCTACCGTCGCTGGCGGGGCAGAACAGACCACATTCAGCTTTTATGTGCGATAGCTCTCTTTTTCCTGCTGGCCAACCTGGCTATCTATCTCTGGACCGCAAAATCCTTGAATCTCGAACACTACATAAAAGGAGTAGTAAACATTTTCGGCGTGGGTGTTTCTTACCAGAGATTGATGATTATTGTTGTTGTTATTATTCTTTTTGTTGTTATCAACTTGTTTTTGAAAAAAACCAAAACCGGAAAAGCAATCAGGGCAGCAACCCAGGATATCGAAGTAGCGCCCTGGATGGGTATTGATATAAATAAGGTTTTTTCGATTATATTCGCCATGGGAGGAGCACTGTCCGGAATAGCGGCAACCTTGATTGCACCTGTATTTGCTGTTTATCCGATGATGGGTGAATTGCCTTTATTAAAAGCTCTTGTAGTTGTTATCCTGGGTGGTAAAGGAAGCCTCGGTGGTACTTTAATTGCCGGTATGGGGCTAGGTGTACTGGAAAGCTTGGGGGCAGGCTATATCTCTACATCATACCAGCATGGCTATGCTTTTATTATTCTCTTGATCGTCCTAATTTTTAGGCCGCAGGGTCTGTTTGGCTCGCGGAAAGAATAATCTTCGGGCTACATAGTCTGTCAGAGTAGGCTATGAGCTGTTTGATAATGTGATATGAGAGGTGAAATTATGGAACTGGCGAAAAGTAATTCTACCATTACAAATAAAATAAATTACCGAATGTGGATAGCTGCACTGGTTGTAGTAGTGGCAATAAGTTTTGTGCCGGTGTTTTTTTCCCGCTATGTGATTTATGTAGCTACCCTGGCTTTGTTATATGCGATGCTGACAGCCAGTTATGACCTTATTTTTGGCTATACCGGCCAGCTGTCATTTTCACAGGGCGCTTTTTTCGGCCTGGGTGCCTACACTTCAGCGCTATTGACCTTGATGGCTGGCCTTAATTTCTGGCTGGCATTTGTCATTACTATTATTGTCGGCTTTATAATTGCGGTATTGGTCGGGGCTCCTGCCTTAAGATTAAGGGGTTCTTACTTTGCTGTTACAACATTTTTTCTGGCTCATTTTGTTTACCTGGTGTTTCTGAATACCAACCAGCTCACAGGGGGGCCGATGGGTTTAAGAGGCGTACAGCCTCCTCCGAACATCGGACCGATAGATTTTTCCTCGATGAATGTATACTTTTATTTTGTTTTAATCTTTACAATCTTGGTAGTTCTTTTCTTATACTACCTGATTTATAAAACTGAAATCGGTAAACGTTTCGTGGCGATCCGCGAGGATCAAGACCTGGCGGAATCGCTGGGAGTCAATACTTCGTTCTACAAGGTTCTTTCATTCAGCATCAGTGGAGCCCTGGCAGCGCTTGCCGGATCGCTTTTTGCCCACTTTTTTCTGCTGCTTCACCCGTCGCAGTTCGCCTGGTTTACTTCAGAAATGGTGGTAATCATGACTCTGGTCGGTGGTGCTGGCACCTTGATTGGTCCAGTCCTCGGTGCTGCAGTGGTTACCTTTGTTCTCGAACTCTTCAGGTACGCTCCAGAGCTTAGATATATTATCTGGGCTGCCGCGCTGATTGCCATTTTGGTTTTCGAACCCAAAGGTTTGATGGGGATGGCCAAAAGAATTCGCTTCAGGAGGTCACAGTAATGGAAAACATACTCGAGGTTAAAGGATTAAAAAAACAGTTTGGTGGGTTGACTGCGGTTAACAATATTGATTTTTCGGTAGAAAAAGGTAGCATTACAGGTATTATCGGGCCTAATGGTGCGGGCAAAACCACTACTTTTGGAATGATCGCCGGTGAACACCAGCCCACTGCAGGCAGCATTAAATTCGAGGGCGAACGGATTGAAAAGCTCAAACCTTCTCTGATCTGCAAAAAGGGGATCGCCAGAACTTTTCAGGTGGTCAAGGTTTTCAGGGAATTAACAGTTTACGAGCATGTTGTCATGGGCGCCGTAGCTGGCAAATCCTGCTTTTCCAAATGTTCTTATCAACCTTTTGAAATTGAACATCTACTTGAGTTAACCGGTTTTGAAGATGATCACAAAAAGATTGCCGGCAGTCTTACATCAGCGCGCCAAAAGCAGTTGTGTCTGGCAACAGCCTTGGCAACAAAACCGAAAATGCTTCTTTTGGATGAACTGATGGCCGGTCTTAACCTTACCGAAATTGAAAAATGCCTTCAGGTCTTGCGTAAAGTAAATGAAGAAATGGGCATCACCCTGGTTATAATTGAACACGTGATGCGGGTAATTATGAGTCTCTGTAAAAAAATCATTGTACTCGATACAGGACAGATCATCGCTGAAGGCACGCCAGAAGAGATCTCAGAAAATGAACGAGTGATCAATGCTTACCTCGGGAAGGAGGAAAAAGCAAATGTTGGAAGTTAAAAAATTATCAGTTGGCTATAAAGGGGTCCAGGTTATCTGGGATGTTTCCTTCACCGTTGAAGAGGGCGAACTTGTTGCTCTTGTTGGTTCTAACGGGGCTGGTAAAAGTACGATCCTGAAGACCATTTCTGGAGCAATTAAAGTGATCTCCGGCGATATTGTTTTTAAAGGGGAATCGCTCGTTGGAGTGCAGGCTCACAAGGTTGTCGCCAAAGGTCTTGCCTACATTCCTGAAGGCAGAAGGGTTTTCCCCTACATGACAGTTAAAGAAAACCTGGAACTCGGTGCCTACATCGAGAGTGATAACAATAAAGTTAAGCAAAATCTTGACCGGGTGTTTGAACTATTTCCGAAGCTTAAAGAAAGACAAAGCCAAATGGCAGGAACCTTTAGCGGGGGAGAACAGCAGATGCTGGTTGTTGGCCGGGCTCTGATGTCGGCGCCTAAATTTTTAATGATTGATGAACCTTCTCTGGGTTTGCAGCCCACCATTGTAAACATTGTTTACGAGGCGATTAAAACGCTGCACAAACAGGGCATTACAATTCTGCTTGTTGAGCAAAATGTGCAAAAAAGCCTCGAGATTGCCAGCAGAGGCTTTGTTCTCGAAAATGGTCGTATTTCGCTTGCCGGTCCCAGCCAAGAGCTTTTGAAAAATGAGGAAATGAAGAAGGTTTATCTGGGAATAAGTTAAAGGAGCCCAAGCTTTTGCCTTCAAGAAAAACAATACGATTAATCGCAATATGTGTCTTACTGGCAATACTAATAGTGACGGGGAACTTTAATGATTTAGTATATGCCAATTCTGCAGAAACGGAAAGCATTCTTCAAGACCAGGTCCTTTATTATTTTTGGGCTTATTGCCCTTTGTGCACTGAGCCGGATGAGAATTTGGTCAGGTTTCAGGAATACCCTGTCCCTATTGAAGTTTACGAAGTTGTCTATAACTCAGAAAACTTGGAGTATTTCAACCAGGTCAGGGCCGAGTTCGGGATCGACATGATAATTTTTCCGATCTTTATCTACAATGAGCAATACTGGATCGGAGATTCTGATGTAATCCTGGAAGATGTTGCTGCGGCGGTCGAGCGCTCCTTCGACGAGAACATTGCGGAGAGGCAGCAAACTGTTATCCGGTTTCCCCTCGTCGGAGAAATTGATCTGCTTTCCTCGCCAATAATTTTAACAACTGTAGTCATTGCTTTTCTGGATGGCTTCAATCCATGCTCATTTTTCGTGCTTACTTTTTTACTGGCGATTATCGTCCATTCCGCTTCACGAAAAAGAATTTTGCTTGTAGGATTGACATTCTTAATTGTAACTTCCATAGTCTACGGACTGTTTATGCTTGGGGCATTAAATATCATGCTGATCGCTTCACAGCTTTTCTGGATCCGCAACCTGGTGGCGGTTATTGTTGTTATCCTCGGGATACTTGGCATCAAGGACTATTTTGCCTTTAAGGAAGGCCTCTCCATGAGTATTCCTGACAGTTATAAATCAAAATATTACAGTCAGGTCAGGAAGGTTTTATATTCAGAATCAGTTATCCCCATGATTACTGCAACTGCTGTAATGGCTTTGGGTATAGCTCTGGTTGAACTGCCCTGTACTGCAGGGTTTCCCTTTGTCTGGACCGGTATCATCACCGGGCTTGACTTGTCAACTGCTGAGTACATTTTTTTATTTGCTCTCTATCTGGTTATCTATTTTGCTGATGAGTTTGTGATTTTTTTGCTGGCTCTGCTTAAAATGCGCACTGTAAAATTAACCGAGGAATCCGGCAGGTTCCTGAAACTTGTTGCCGGAAGCCTTATGTTAGTCTTGGGATTGGTATTAGTGGTCAAGCCTGCTCTTATGGAAAGTCTAAGAGGTATGGTCGTGGCTTTTAGTACTGCATTTATGCTAATATTGATCCTGTACGGAGTAAATAGGCTTTCATTAAAGAGATCTAAGAATATATAATTGTTTGAAAGGGGATGGGTAGATGTATGGTTTCTACGGAAAAATCTTAGAGATAAATTTATCGACAAGTGAGCAGAAAGAGACTTCAGTTCCTAAGGAGGATTACCGCCTTTTTCTTGGCGGTAGCGGCTTAGCGGCCAGACTTTACGATCAGCGGGGATATACCCGGTTTGAGCCCCTGGCGGGAGAAGCACCGCTCATCATCATGACCGGTATTTTAACGGGTTACAATATCCCCACCGCCTGCAAAGCCGCTTTCTGCGGCAAGTCACCGGCCACCGGAATCTGGGCGGAAGCAGTTGTCGGCGGTTACTGGCCGGCAGCAATTAAAACGAGCGGTTATGATGGTTTGATAGTCACCGGAAAAGCGGAAAAACCGATTTATTTCTATTTTGGTGATGGAGAATTTGAAATTAGGGATGCTTCTGAGTTATGGGGTCAGGATGTTTATGCTACAGTTGATAAATTGCAGGCTGAACATGGTGAAAAAGTAAAAGTGGCCGCTATCGGACCGGCCGGTGAAAATGAAGTACTTGTTTCAGCAATTATGATCGATGGCCGTGATGCAAGGGCAGCAGGCCGTTGCGGAATGGGTGCCCTGATGGGTTCAAAGAATTTAAAAGCGATTGCGGTGAAGAAGAGTGAAAACAACCCTGCTATTAATGATAGTGCCGGGCTTTCGGAAGCGCGTAAAAAAGTTCTGCCAACCATTCGTGAAAAGGCCAAAGGACTGAGTGATTTTGGAACTGCAGGCGGGGTTCCTGTTGTGGAAAAACTGGGTGATCTGCCGATCCGCAACTGGACAATGGGAAGTTGGACTGAAGGAGCGGCAAAAGTATCGGGCCAGGCGATGGCTGAAGAGTTTTTTGTAAAGCACTATGCCTGCTATGCTTGTCCGATACGTTGCGGTAAGGAGATGAAAGTGCCTCTCGGTCCCAACAGCGGTACTATATCTCACGGGCCTGAATATGAAACCATCGCCGGTTTTGGAGCGATGTGTTTAAATGATGATCCGGCTTACGTTATTACCGCTAATGATCTTTGTAACCGGCTCGGAATTGATACAATATCGGGTTCGGCAGTGATCGCTTTTGCGATGGAGCTGTATGAACATGATTTAATCCCTGCAGAATTACTTGGCGAATTGAAACCTGAATGGGGTAATGGCGAGGCGATCCTGACCCTGATTAACCAGATCGCTTACCGCGAAGGGTTGGGCGAATATCTTGGACGGGGTGTGAAGAGAGCCGCAAAATTTTTTGGACCGCTGGCAGAGGAATTTGCTGTTGAGAGCAAAGGATTGGAATTTGCCTATCACGATCCCCGTGCATTCACTAGCATGGCCCTGATTTATGCCACAGGAAACCGGGGAGCCTGCCACCTTGAGGGGCTTACATATTTTAATGAGAACAGGGCTTTTCCCGGCTCCTTGATGGGTTTAAAGGATGAATTTGATCCCCACGGGATTAAAGATAAACCACTTTTGGCAAAAACGATGCAGGATTATATGATTACTTTCAATGCTTTAGGTATATGTAAGTTCTTAATGCGGGGACATATCGTACCGAAAAATATTGCTGAATGGGTTTCCAGGGTTACCGGCTGGACTTTCGACGAGAAAGAATTAATGGAAGCCGGAGAGCGGCTTTTCAATTTAAAGCGTAAAATAAATTGTGGGCTGGGTATAAGTCGCAAAGACGACACACTGTCGCCTCGTCTCCTAGCCCATGACCGCGGTGAAGGAGCTGCTGCCGGCAGCTTACCCCATCTCGGTAAAATGCTCTACGAGTATTACAAACTTAGAGGTTGGAGTAATGAAGGCATTCCCCTTTCTGAAACACTGAGCAGGTTAGGTTTAGACTGAACAGTAATAATGAAAGGTAGATCATCCTTAATGACAGTGCAGTTTAAATCCATATTTTAATTTATTGGAGGTAGAAGTCATGTCGACTGTTGAGGAACTGGAACGGAAATATGTAATGAGGTCGTGGGCAGTCCAGGGCAAAAATACCTATGAAGAGATTGTCGGAGGTGAAGGTTGCTGGTTTTGGAATAAAGAAGGTAAAAAATACCTTGATCTCTCGTCACAGCTGATAAACACGAATATCGGGCATCAGCACCCTAAAATCATCGCCGCGCTTAAAGCGCAGGCTGACAAACTCTGCTATATTTCTCCCAGCTATGCCAGCGAACCCCGAGCACAATTGGCAGAACTGATCGCCAAACATACTCCCGGTAATCTGCAGAAAAGCCTCTTTACCCTGGGAGGAGCCGAATCCAACGATAATGCGATTAAAATTGCCCGCGCCTATACCGGACGTTTTAAAATCCTTGCCCGCTATCGATCTTATCATGGAGCGACTTATGGGGCGATTACCCTGACCGGTGACCCCCGTCGCCCACCGGTTGAACCTGGTATACCCGGAGTAGTTCATGTCTTTGAACCCTACTGCTACCGCTGCAGTTTTGGCCAGATATATCCAGGCTGCGGTCTCGAGTGTGCCGAGCATGTTCGGGAAATAATTCAGTACGAAGGGCCGGAAACAGTAGCTGCTTTCTTTGTCGAACCTGTAACCGGCACCAATGGTGTTTTTGTACCACCGAAGGAATATCTGCCCCGAATCAGGGAAATATGTGACGAATTCGGTGTGCTGATGGTGGCTGATGAAGTTATGACCGGCTGGGGCCGGACCGGTAAATGGTTTGGCGTCGATAACTGGAATGTAGTTCCGGATATTATGACCTTGGCTAAAGGGGTTACCCAGGGCTACGTACCTCTTGGGGCAGTGGTGGTTAACGATAAGATCACCAATTACTTTGACGATCATATGCTCTGGTGTGGTTTAACCTACAGCGGCCACCCGCTGGCCTGTGCTACAGGAGTGGCTACAGTCAAGATCTACGAAGAAGAGAATCTAATCGAAAACTCAGCTGCTATGGGTGTAATTCTCAAAAAACGTTTAGAAGAGATCAAAGATAAACACCCATCGGTTGGTGATATCCGAGCAATCGGACTTTTCTCTTCAATCGAACTGGTTAAGAACCGCGAAACCAAAGAACCACTGGCTCCATGGAATGGCCCCGACCCGGGGATAATCGGTCAAATTGGCGCCTGTCTGAAGAGTAAAGGAGTTTACGCTTATCTCAGATGGAATTACATGTTTATTGCCCCGCCAATTGCTATAAATGAAGAAGAAATGAAATTTGGTCTTGATGCGGTTGACGAATGCCTTGAACTGGCTGACAAGGTTTTATAATCAGCTGTACCTGAAAGATTAATGCCTTACGGAATCTCCTGTTAACCGGAACTGGCAGCGACAGGATATTATCTAAATGATCCGCTTCAATTGCAGCGGATCATTTTTCTGATGGTTCACTGCTTAACCTGATACAAGTTACAATCCTGATTGATTTTTGTTGTATTTTATTATATCCTTGATGCTATAGTCTGAATGACTATCGACATTATTAATATCCAATACCCAAAATCAGAGTTAAAGTGACTCTTTTTCTTTTTAAACGGCAATTATTGGATTTGCTTTGTCAAGAAGAAGTCAAACATCTAGTCGAATAAATGGAGGGTATCCAATGTCTGCAGCAGAAGAACTCGAAAGAAAATATGTTTTACGGTCCTGGGCTGTCCAGGGTTCCATGCCCTATGAAGAAATTGTCGGCGGCAAAGGTTGCTGGTTCTGGGATCGTGATGGAAAGAAATACCTCGATTTTTCATCCCAGTGGGTAAACACCAATATAGGTCATCAGCATCCCCGGGTTTTGGCCGCAATCAAGGAGCAGGTTGACAAACTCTGCTATATCGCTCCAAACTTCGGTAACGAAACCAGGGGCAAGCTTGCAGAACTTGTTGTCAAGCACACACCGGGCGATCTCTGTAAAGTATTTTTCACTCTTGGTGGTGGAGAATCGAATGATAATGCCATGAACCTGGTTCGCCAATTTACCGGACGTTTCAAGGTGATGTCCCGCTACCGCTCGTATCACGGCTCAACACTTGGTGGTCTTAGCCTGTCCGGAGATCCCCGACGTATCCCGGCCGAACCGCTGCTTCCCGGTGTGGTCCGTTTCTTCGACGCCTACTGCTATCGCTGCAGCTTTGGTAAAACCTACCCGGGCTGCGGACTCGAATGCGCCGAACATGTGCGCGAAATAATGCTCTATGAAGGCCCGGAAACAATCGCTGCCGTATTCCTCGAGCCGGTTACCGGCACCAACGGGGTATTTGTTCCCCCGAAAGAGTACCTGCCCAGGATCAGGGAAATATGTGATGAATTCGGCGTTCTACTGGTTGCCGATGAGGTAATGTCCGGCTGGGGCAGAACCGGCAAATGGTTCGGTATCGACAATTTTAATGTTGTTCCCGATGTAATGACCATGGCCAAGGGTCTAACCCAGGGCTATGTGCCCCTGGGAGCAATAGTTGTCAATGAAAAGATAGCCAAATACTATGATGACAAGATGTTCTGGTTTGGCCTTACCTACAGCGGGCACCCCCTGGCCTGTGCGGCCGGGATTGCCACAGTAAAAGTATACGAGGAAGAAAACCTGATTGAGCATTCGGCCCAAATGGGTGTGAAACTGAAGGCTGGACTGGAAGAGCTGAAAGCGAAACACCCCACGGTGGGCGATGTTCGCTCCATCGGCCTATTTTCCGCCATAGAACTGGTTAAAGACCGGGAAACAAAAGAACCCCTTGCCCCCTGGAACGGACCAGATCCGGGAATCATGGGCCAGATTAACAAGTGCCTGCGCGATAAAGGCGTATATGTCTACCTGCGCTGGAACTATATGTTCATCGCCCCGCCGATCGCCATTAACGATGAGGAGCTGAAATTTGGCCTCGATGCAGTCGATGCCTGCCTCGATCTGGCCGATAAGGCGCTTTAGCAGACTAAATTGCTTTACAAGACTTGCAGATAAAACAATAACAATATAGTACCCCCGTTCAGCGGGGGTATTTTTTGTTGAACATTATTTTGTAACAAACTCGTAACGATTATTAATTATTATAATCTTAGGACAACAAATATATATACTTTTTTACCATTCAAGATAAGCCTTAGGGGTGATGTGCCTGAGGTTTTTACTGGCTATAAATATAGTTAGAATAGGTTAAGTGCATATTTTCACTTATGACGAGGATTTCGTATGGTCGGGAGGCGGTAAGAAATTATATTCAATATATTTTTATATTCATACTGCATTGATCAATTAAAGGGAGGTCGATTAACCAGATGAAAGCTTTTCGAATCAAGCACAAGAAATTAATGCCGGTTGTCGCTTTTATGATAGCGGCCATGATGCTGCTGGTGCCCCTGGCAGCACTTGCGCAGGACGAAGGTGGTAACGGGGATGATAACGGTAACAATGATCTAAATGCAAGTCAGGTTCAAGCGGTTGATACTACATATAAGGTAAATATTACAGTTGAACCATCAAATAGTGGAACTTTCACAGGTGATGGTGAATATAAGGAAGATGATGAAGTTACAGTTAAAGCAACTGCAAATGATGGATTTGAATTTGTTGAATGGACAGGTGACAGAACCGGGGATAAGCCCGAACTCACTTTTATAATGCCAGCAAGTGATATTAACCTTGTTGCAAATTTTAAAGTAGTAGAGTCGAAAACTGAAGAAACTGTTACAGTAGAATCTTATACATTGTCTCTTTCTGCCGATCCTTCAGAGGGAGGTTCAGTTAGTGGAAGTGGTAGTTATCCCGAAGGTGAATCGGTGAATATTTCAGCCAGCGCCAATGAAGGCTATGAATTTGTAAACTGGACTAAAAATGGCACCGAAGTAAGCGCGAGTGCATCTTTCAGTTATTCAATGCTGGCTGAAGATGCAGATTTGGTTGCCAATTTTGTAGAAGCAGCACCGATGATTTTGCAAACTACGTATGATCTCTCTGAAGTTTTTTGGGATGGAAGGGGTGATGATTCCCTCGATTGTAGCAAAGCTGGAGAGGGACCCAGACCAACTGATGGGTCAGGTTGGATACATTGGATCTTTAATTTTGCAGCAGCACATAGTGAATTTCCTGATGATCCTGAAGCAAAACTTACATTAGGTGGAACTGGCTCAGGAGAATATACCCCTTATGATTCACCATCAAATGCTTGGCATTTTTTCACACCATATTATCCTATTGATGGGTTAACTGCTGTTCTAACATTCTATGGAACAGCTGGTGGGGGCGGTGGTTTAGTCATCTCTGATTACTGCCCGGGGGAAGCGGTTGTTGAACCCATGCTGACCATCGAAAAAGAACTGCTCGATTCAGAAGGAGTAGCAGTACTAAACAGCGACGTTGAGTTTGAATTTGATATCAGCGGTGGAGCGTTTGATCCCGGACAAACATTTACGTTCAGCGTCGATAGCCCGAAAGAGTTTGGTCCTGACGACGGCTTGGCGTTTGATGTTGTATATACCATAAGTGAAGTTGAACATGATGATTATGAATTTGTCAGCATATCCCAAACATCAGTTACTCTAACCGAAGGCAACAATCATATTACAGTAACTATTGTAAACCAGGAACCTGAGCTTGGCTCAATAATCATCCAAAAAGCGATTAAAGATCCAGAAGGAGAAACAATTCCATCAACTAAAACCTTTACATTTGATATTTATATTCAAGGAGGAGTCAAGGTTCGTACAGTAACAGTAGACGTTGTAGATGGTATTGGCTCTGAGAAAGTTGAAGGTTTAGCTTTGGAAATATATGAAATTGTAGAAGTGGGTAACGCTGCGTATGCTTACACGCTGGATCCCCCTGATGGTATTGTTGATCTTACTCAGGGTGAAAATGAAGTTACTATCAATGTTACTAATACTCCAAGACCTATACTTAATATTGTAAAAGAACTTGAAGGTGATGATGGGGATCCGGATGAGGAGTTTACTGTATTATTAAACGGTGGATCGTTTGTCGATGAAGAGATTACTATCAGTGTTAATACCAGCCCAATCACCTTAGGCTACTCTGATGGATTACGCTTTGATGAAGAATACACAGTTACAGAAGAAGATCACTCAGATTATGATTTAGTAAGTATAACCCCTTCGACATTCACGCTTAAAGATTTAGATGATGAATTCGAAATAACAGTTATTGTACTTAATAGACTACAAGATACTGGTGAAGGCGAAGACGAAGGTGAAGACGAAGGCGAAGATGAGGGCGAAGACGAAGGCGAAGATGAGGGCGAAGACGAAGGCGAAGATGAGGGTGAAGACGAAGGCGAAGATGAGGGTGAAGACGAAGGTGAAGATGAGGGTGAAGACGAAGGCGAAGATGAGGGTGAAGACGAAGGCGAAGATGAGGGTGAAGACGAAGGTGAAATTACCGTAGCCCAGGAAACCCCGCAGACTCAGCCTGAAGAAGAACCGGAAGAAGAAGTAACTGTTGAACCGGAAGAGCCTGGCACTGAACCCGGTGAAGGCGAGTTGGTTATTGAACCGGAACGTCCGGAGCAGGTTCCCGAATCCAGTGGAAACCTCATCCCCTTATTCTCGCTCAGCTTCCTGTTTACAGGTGGAGGAATTATTCTGAGAAAGCTTAAGGGAAAGTAAGATAGTTTGATTGCATTTAACGGGGGGGCAGTTAACCTTTAGCCCCCCCGTTTAGTTAGTACTGAAAGGTCGGATTGCTAAAAAGTAATAAAAGAGTTAATGGAGAACACAGATGGCCAAAGTGTTTATCGACAAACTGCTACAGCTAATTGAAGATTATCAGACTCTATTTGGTGTTATCACTGGTTTGATAATTGTAGTAATCGTTTTTTTTATATTCTTTCTTCCCGGTTTTCAGGAAAATATATTTGGAGACCCATCTCTCTATTACAGCAACAGCCTGGAAACACCTCCGAGCACTATAGATGAAACAATTATCCGGAAAGTCTCTTTTACCTATGATGAAGCAGATTCATTAGCGGCTTTGAACATGTTTATTGAAAATAAGATGATTATCGATGTGCACGAGCATATCCAGTCATTCCGTCAGGCTCCGGTATATCTTCATGCCATGAACAGGTTGGGCATAGGTAAAATGTGCCTTATGGGCACTTCAAAATTTACTTTAACAGCAAAGGAAGAAGATGGTTTTACCGAGGTTGATAAGAATAATGAGGAGTTAATGAAGATTGCCAGGGCTTACCCAGATCGTTTTGAAGCATGGCCTGCAGTCGATCCCCTGGACCCGGATAAGCTGGAAAAGTTCAAAGCTTTGGTAGAGCAGGGCGCAACAGGCTTGAAACTATATATCGGTCATGGTTATGTGACAAAAAATAATGAATACATGTTTCATCCCATTGCCATGGATGACCCCGAAATGCTGCCCCTGTATGCTTTTTGCGAGGAGAATTTTGTTCCGGTCTGTATACATGTCAATCCCTTTGGCGGCAAAAAGGGTTTTGCCGAGGAATTTATCGCGGTTCTCACCCAATTTCCGGATATGAAGGTAATAGCTCCGCACTTCATCTTATCCAGCATAGCCAGTGACAGGTTGCGTGAATATCTTGATACATTCCCCAATCTCTATACCGACATCAGCTTTGGAAATGTCTACGCTCCAAACGGTTTAAAGAGAATCAGCAAGGATCCTGATAAATTCCGCCAGCTCGTTGATGATTATCCTGAACGTTTTATGTTCGGCGCCGACCTAGTACTTACTGGGAACACGCTTAAAGATGAAAATTGGGTTACGGAGCAGATCGAAGCCTATCTGTTAATGCTGACCCGTGAATCTTATACCACTCCGCTCACCGAAGAAACCCTTAGGGGTCTCGCTCTACCGCCTAATCAATTGGCCAACATCCTCTTTTTAAATTATATTAAATTCCTGGATTTGAAACCGGTTGGCACCCAGATCGCCCGTGAAATTGACTGGAGCAGAATGAATCAGGAGCCAACCGGCAGGCAGCCCGGCGAAACTTTCTCCCCGGAAACCGAGTAATTTATTATCTATTCCGGATTGCATCTACCGATTTATTCCCTTAATAATTCGAGCCAATCTATCTGAAATATATTTTGTAACAGAAATATAACAGCTTGATTATATTATAATATTAGGATATAATACTGATTAGATAATATTATTATATCTGATTATCTTAAAACCGAGGGGTAATGAAACCTGTTTTCTACACTGGTCACTTTAAACAGGCGGAGCCAATAGTGAATCCAGCCTCACCTTTATGAGCTTTAAAAATTTGAAGGGAGGCTTTTTAAATGAACGCCTACACATTTAAACTCTACAAGTTACAATTTGTTACTGTAATGATGGTTGTATTAATGTTGTTGATCCCAATGATTGTATTCGCCCAGGAAGAGGTGGTAGTCGAAGTTCAGGATGCCAACGAACCACCACCATCTCACTCAACCTATGAAGTAGAAGTAACTCACGATGCCGGAGAGGTGGGAGATGAGATTGATTTTAAGGTTGATTTAAAGGTTACCGATTATCCCGCTGCAGGAACACCGGGCCAATCAGATACAAGCTATCTAGATAATTTCAAAGTAACCTTCTCAACCGGGATGGATCTTATTAATTCACCATCTTTCAAATTGTTTGATGAGAATGATGAGGAGATACTCTCAAAATCCTGGTCGTTAAATTCTAACCCAAGAGATGATAGCGACCCGGAAAATATAATTCCGGCAAGTATTTATTTACAGGCTGACGGAGCATCTGACAGGCTTTCTTTGGACCAAAGAATTGAACTGTACTTCCTCGCACTTGCTGAAGAAGCAGCAAATACCTTGACTTTTGAAGCTTATTCTGATGCACACAACCAGACAGAAAACAACCCAAAAGGACATCAATATGTAATGAGCAGTTCGGAAGTAATTGTTAATCCAACACCTACGCCAACGCCTACACCAACACCTACGCCAACGCCTACGCCAACACCACCGGTATCCACCCCTACACCACCGGTATCTACCCCACCGGTAACGACCCCCACACCTCCGGTGACGACGCCAACGCCTGAGATTGTAATCCCTCAGGAGATACCGCAAACTGAGCCTGAAGAGGTTGTTGAAGTAGATCCTGAAGAACCGCAAACTGAGCCCGAGGAAGGCGAGTTGGTTCTGGAACCTGAAGCTCCGGAAACCACTCCGGATTCAAGTGGTAATATGATACCACTAATCTCATTAAGCATAATACTGACCAGCGGTGGAGCGGTTCTTGCTAAGTTGAAAGGGAAAAGAGAACAAGAGTAAATAGAAAATGATTGAATAAGCAGGGGAGCGGTAATAAGCCGCTCCCTGAATTTTTATTAGTTTGTAACAAACTTATAACGGATTTTTAATATAATTAAAATAAGCAATACAAGAATCACTACCGAATAAGTAGTATTACAACCAAGCTGAAGGGAGGCTAAAAAAATGAAAACCTCAATATTAAAGAATAAAAAGCTAATGGCTTTTTTTGCAGTTACTGTTGCTCTTATCATGCTCTTACTTCCTCTGGCCGCACTGGCCCAGATCGAAAATGGCGGAGAGCCAACCTACTCTGAAGAATGGGATGGACGAGGTAAAGACTCAATTGACTGCAGTAAAGCCGGTGAAGGAGGCCGCCCTGATAATGGTGAAGGCTGGATCCACTGGATATTCAGCACAAAAGGTGATTCAACCAACGCTGTTATAACCCTGAGCGGATCAGGAAATGGAACTTATCAACCTGTAGAGCCTTTAAATGCTGAAGTATGGCATTTTATTACCCCCTATTTTGATGTATATGAGTTGACAGCATCAATAGAATTATTCGGAGGGGAAAAAGGACCTGGTGGAGGTCTGGTGATTTCTGATTACTGCCCCGGTACCGAAGTTATTGACCCTATGCTGACCATCGAAAAAGAACTTCTTGATGTAGAAGGAGAAGAGGTACTGAACAGCGACGTTGAGTTTGAATTTATCATCAACGGTGGTGCGTTCGGGGAAAGCGGAGAAACTTTCTCTTTCAGCGTAAATAATCCGAAAGAATTCGGCCTAGATGATGACCTGGAGTTCGAAGTTGAATACACAATAGAAGAAGTAGAACATGCTGATTATGAATTTGTCAGCATTTCCCAAACATCGGTTACTCTAATCGAAGGGAGCAATTATATTACAGTAACCATTGTTAACCAGGAAATAGAACGCGGTTCGCTGATCATCGAAAAGTTGGTCAAAGCCGAGGCAGATGATGAAGAAACGATTCCATCCAACAAGACATTTATCTTCAATATATATGACGCCGAGACCGATGAACTGGTCAGGGAAGGCGTGGAAGTAAATGTTGTTAACGGGGAAGGGTCAACTTCAGTTGATGGCTTACTCCTGAAAGAATACAAACTTGTTGAAATGAATGCAGAAGGCTATGAAGTCACCCTGGATCCGGAAGACGGAATAGTTGATTTGACAACAGCCGAAAACAACACTGTAACCATCATAGTAACCAACACGCCACGGCCGCGGTTGATAATCGAGAAAGTTCTGCTCGATGCTGAAGGCATATCCATTGAAGACAGCGATGTTGAATTTACGGCTCTGCTAAATGGTGGAGATTTCGAAGATGAAGAGATTACCTTCAGTGTGAATAACCCGGCGGTCCTAGGCTACTCAGACGGTCTGAGGTTCGATGTAGAATACATAGTAACCGAAGTTGAACATGAAGAATACACTTTTATCAGCATCAACCCTGACGAACCCTTTGAGTTAACTGAAGAAGAAAACGAAGTTACAATTGTTATCACCAACCAAACCGATAATAGTAATGGCGACGGAGACGGCGATGGAGACGGAGACGGTGATGGAGACGGCGATGGCGATGGAGACGGTGACGGTGATGGAGACGGCGACGGTGATGGAGACGGTGACGGTGATGGAGACGGAGACGGTGACGGTGATGGAGACGGAGACGGTGATGGAGACGTCCAGGATGAAGAAATTGAAGTAGAACTCGAAGAACCCGAAGTCGAACCTGAACCGGAGGAAGAACAAATGATCGTTCTCGCTCCGGAAGCTCCGCTGGCAACTCCTTCAACCGGAGGTGTGCTGTTCACTATCATATCACTGGGAGCACTCCTAACCGGAAGCGGACTCCTTGTTAAGAAGCTAAAAGTTAAATAACAGGAACTGAATGCAAATAAAATGCCGGAGCGGAATTAACCTGCTCCGGTATTATTTTTTCTAGTAAATTCCGAAGTCTTCGTCCTCAAATACTTCAAGGATTTTTAACGCGGCCAAATAGTTATGTTGCACATTGTCACAGCGTATTTCGTTATCGTAAACAGTAGTCCTGATCCCACCTTCAACATATTTACGCATCGGAGGTGAAGTGTAAAACATATCCACCTCATCTACAAACTGCAGCTGCATTACACTGCGCAACCCCCGGTTTATTGCTTTCCGGTAACTTTCCATTCTTTCCATCTCGCCGGTTCCCCTGGCCAGTTCAAAGGCATCCGCCAGACCTTCAAGATATACACCGGTTGAAGAAGAATGAGGAGGTCCGAAAGGCCTGTTGGGGTCATAGAAGCGACCCGGCGTATCTCTGTATAAGGGGTTTTCAGGCCACTGTTGAATTGGCAGTAGCCAGTCATTCATTTCGAAAATAAAATCCTTTAGCTCTTCGTTACCCGTGATTTTCCAGATGATATAGTATGCCTGGGTATGCCAGGGAATAAAAGCCGGATTCCGGTTGTCCGGATCAAGATGCCAGTCACGATAGAATTCGAAGGACTTCATAAATTTCTCCAGCAGTTGGGGATCCCGTTCTTTATCATACAGCGCAGCCCAGTAAAGTAAAGCCTCGCCGGGGTAGAAATTTTGAAAGCGCATATCGCCTTCCGGCCTGTAAAAACTGGTGAACGATCCGTCGCTGTTCCATAAAGAATCTATAGTTCTCTGCAAGGCCGTCTCATATTCCACCCACTTTTCTCTTCCCGGGTGTTCCAGCAGAGCCAGGGCGGCCAGGGCAACGGCGCCCAGCTTGACTTCATCGTTAAAAATAATTTGCCCGAACCCCTCTTCTTCAATATAGAAATTATCCAGGTTGTAATGAATATTTTTTTCAGCAAGGGTAAATATTTCCGGCTTGTTTTCAGCTTTTCCGAAACGGATTAGCCCAACGGCAGCCATCCACTGCCTGATCATATTATTTGCAGTCGATTCCCTTACTGCACTCGGCCAGTACTTATAGGTCATCCTTCCGTCTTCGTGAACATTGTTATTGAGCCACATTCCTGATAAGCGGGCAAGTCTTTCAACTGATTCACGGGTAACCGCTGCCGGTTCAACAAAGATATTACCTCTTTCCATCAATGTTGCCCTGGGAGTATCACCTAATTTGACCAGGACCTGCTCACCGGAAAAAGTAAATATCCGGGCTCCTTCAGAAAATTCGTCAAAGGATAGATCAAATTTTTCCCTGAACAGCTCCATCAACCGGGGATTGCTCCTGTTGCTGGCCACGATATAGGTCTGGGCATAGCGCTCGACTATATTATCGCCAAATACTATTTCTAACCCCAATATGCCACGGTGTATATTCGAAGTCAGGTTGTGAGATGAATCCGGTTGATCCAGAAATCTTTCCCGAAAGCTGTGTCCCAGGCAGATTTCCAGGGTATCGATCGAATTAATTTCATCCCTGGTTAACCTGTTTTTTGCCGTTCTGATGACTGCTTCAAGCGCTTCACCGGTTGTTCCCCGGGTTTCCCAGGCTTCAACCAACCGCCTCCCGTTGCTGCGGGCGGAAATATAGACAGCCTGGACAGGCTCATCTAAACGATTTTCAATATTGATATATACCGGATGGTTTCTGTTAAACCAGAGATTGTTGATGTAGATACCGAACTCACCCATGTCATGTTCTTCCAGCAGATTATCAGGAGTATATTCATCAGGTGTAGTTCTGAGCAGCAGTATATCGGCATCACCTGAAAGCTTGAGGCCCGGATCTCCCAGAAATCCGGGCAGAACAATATAGAGCAGTATACCGAGTTGAACAAGAACTACTGCACTTACAAGAATAATTATTTTTTTCTTTTTCGACATGATCCCGCTCCCGCTCCAAAAAAGTTAATTCCGCGGCATACAGATGATCTCTTTTGCTTTAGTATCGAAGAAATTGCTGGTATGGGCGGGAACGATCACACAGGCTGCATCTGCGCCGCGGCCTGTTCCCCCGACAGCGATTATTTCCTCTCCATAGGGAATTAAACCGGCATCAAGCGCCATTGAGCTGATCTCAACACAGACTTTAATCCCCTGCCCGAACAAGCGGAGTGTTGCCGCCACTATTTCGGAAGGGAAAACTCCCTGGAACTTATTGCGTAAAGCCCTGTCGATCCCGGCAAAGAGGTGGGTGGTTGTCAGCAGCATGACCCCTTTATCCTGAAGTTTCCGCCTCATGCCAGGCTCCATTTCATCTTCTCCCGGACCGGTAAAGCCGACATGATGGGTAACACAGGTTACGTTTAACCCTTTGCCCACGAAAAGTTCGGCGGTCGCTCCGCTGTTCGATGCAACCACCACATGCTTGATACCGAGCTCCTCAGCCCGTTTTAATACTGCCTCTACCGTTGCTTCAGTATTCACTTTACCTGCTTTTGGCCAGTATTTCATTCGTCAAATCCTCCAATCAAGATTACTTAATACCGGTAATTCAACAAAGAACCTAAAATTTCCTATATTAAATGTTGACAATATTGGGCAGCCCTGATAATATTATTATGAAAAATTAGAAATATTTGTCGCGATTTAATAAATTATCCTGTTTGCTTGAGAACCTGACCGACAAAGGCATCCCTGTCGAAAGGCAGGAGCGCAAAGCCAAGGGTCTACGGCCGGATGAGAAAAGGCTAGGACAGCCTGGCTGACGAAACAGGTTTATTTGTATCTAGATAAAGAGCTAATTAGAGAGATAAGGTTTCAGGCATTCATTTAATTCAGGGAGGTTCCGCTGATGACCAGGTCTGAGCGGAGAAAGCTGCGTAAGAAAAAGCTTGGTATTTTACCCCAGGTTATAATCCTCGTGCTTGTTATTGTTGTTACTTCACTTGTTCTCTTCTTTACAGACAGTTTCGGTTTTGCCAGTTCTTTACGCGGGTTACTGACTGCCAGCAGTGCAGAACTTGTTGACGAAGATGGACTAAGAGTAATCGAAGGCGACTTTACTGTCGAAAAAGCAGGAGAATTACTTGAAAATTCCCATATTTACGGCAATCTCTACCTGGCACCCTCGATCGGTGACGGCAGTGTCAACCTTAAGAATGTTAAAGTCGATGGCCTTCTACTGGTACAGGGCGGTGGGATGAGCTCTATTGCAATCAGCGATTCGACCTTCGGGGAAGTTAAGGTCAATCGTCCCGATGGCCGGGTCAGGTTGGTAGTGTCGGGAGAAACAACCATCGAGAGCATCAGCCTTGAAACCGGTGCCCGCCTGGTCAGTAATCCGGCGAGGGGGTTCGATGGATTTAAAACAGTTGAAGTTATGACTGACGACATAGTGGAACTGAACGGGAAATTTAAATCGCTCCAGGTCAGGGTTCGCGAGGCCAACGTGGAGATCGACAGCGAATCTCTTGAAGAACTGGTCATTGCCAGAAATGCCGGGGGAACGGCAATCAGTTATCCCGACGGCATGAAAATCAAGAACCTTTACCTGGATGGAACTGCCATAATCATCGGCCGGGGTGAAATTGATCAGGCCTACCTGGCAGCAACCGGACTTAACGAGTTGACCGGTGAATTCAACCAGGCACGAATAATGGCCGAGGCAGGCCAATTCAACCTGCTGGCCGGTTCAACCTATAAAGAACTTATTGTATCGAAGGAAGCCCTGAATAATACTCTTGACCTCCAGGGAAATGTGGTGGTCAATTATCTTGAGCTCAACGAAGCGGTTGAGATCACCGGTAAGGGTACAATTGAAAAAATTGTTGTCAATGCAGACGGTTCCACGATGGAACAGATACCGCAGGAAATTGAACTGGCCGAAGATATAAACATTCTAATCGACGGTTACGAAATTTCCAGCCCGGAGATGCTCAAGGCATTAATCGAACACGGCGATCCCGATTATTATGCAGCAGAACCGACGCCAACGCCAACACCTACACCCGTGCCGACAGCGACGCCTGCGCCGACGCAAACCCCTACACCGACGCCTACTCCAACTCCATCTCCCACCCCGGAGCCGGAAGAAGAGCTGGTTAAGGAGTTTCTGGTTGAAGAGGGGCTGACTCCGGGCAAGAAGATGGTTATTGTCATACTCAATACCTCTTCACCAAGGGATTATACGGTTACCGTTGGTGGTATTGTCCTGGGCTACAGTGAAGCAATTGGCGGGTTCAGGGGAGAAGTAGATGAATCGTTAGCCAAGCGGAGCAATCTGGTTGTTTCGCCGTAAATAGTAAGTGAAGGTTGATGATAAACCGGAGGTGTACCGGTGCCGAAATCTAAGATATTAACTTACCGGGTTTTGACAGCAGCAATTCTGATCCTGCTTTTCTTAAGCATGCAGGCTTCTGCTGCTGTCACCGGATTTGTAGCCAAGGATGCAAAAGGAGATCTTTTTGAATATCGTTATGAAGATCTTCTCGATTCTTATGCCCTGAAACTACTCGGCAAATCGAACGGTCTGTTTGAAGACTTCACAAAAAAATCAGTTTTTGCTCTACTCGACAGCAAAAACGGTTATTTAGACTACAATGATATTCTCGATCAGTATGCCGCTTCGGTAGTGGCCGGCAAGAAATTTGACTTGCTTAAATATACCGAGAGCTCCGACGCTAAAAAAGCGGAAATGCCGTCTATTGTTAAGCTGGTTGAGCTTAACTCGGGAACCCTGGTTCACAGTACCAAGACTATCGGGACCGGCCATACAGGGTCGAATCCTCCCTCGGGTTCCGTAAACAAAACACCTATAGCCGGAAAAGCCGGCGCCACCCTTGAACAGGCTCAACTCTGGGCCAAAAACCGTTCTGCCCATCAGAGATTTATAGATATTGCTCCGTTATACTGGCATTATGGCGAACTGATCGGCATACGGCCCGAAGTACTATACGCCCAGGCCGCCCTGGAAACCAACTTCGGCAAATATACCGGCCAGGTTCCACCTGAGTATAACAACTGGGCGGGAATTAAAATTGCCGCTGCAACCGACGATAAGCCGGAAGATCACGACAGGTTCGCCACTCCGGAAGATGGGGTCAGGGGGCATTTCAACCATATGGCAGCTTATGTCGGCTTAAGCCCCTTTGGTGAAACCCATGAACGCTACGCCGTAGTGATCAGTCAGAGTTGGGCCGGTTCAATTCGTTATGTTGAAGAGTTGAGCGGACGCTGGGCTCCTTCAGCAGAGTATCATTTAACTCTACTGAACCTGCTGGATCAGATAATGAATACAAAAACGAATACAGCCAGCCCGATCAATACCAACGGCGGTCTTGCCGGTAAAAATGTTCTGGTCGGAGTTGATATATTGCGTTTGCGAAACGGACCCGGTTTGGATTACGAAATAATAGACCGTCTGAACCTGGGTACAATCTTAACGGTTGAGGGGAACCAAAATGACTGGTTAAAGGTCGTAACACCGGGAGGCAGGGATGGCTGGGTTCACGGAGACTACGTAACGGTTGCCGACGTTCCCAAAGACCTGTTCAAAGGAAAGACTATCGGCGTGGATCCCGGACATGGTGGATCAGACCGCGGTGCCATTGGGGTTACCGGGGTTATGGAAAAGGTAATCAACCTTTCCGTTGCCAAGCATCTGATCGCGCTGCTCGAAGAGGCCGGGGCAAAGGTGGTTACAACCCGCACCTCAGATATCTCGATCAGTCATGCTCAGCGGGCTGAAATTATTAATAAAGCAAAAGTCGATCTTTTTATCAGTATACATGCCAATGCCTTCACCAATCCGGAGTCAAACGGAACAGAAACGCATTACAGCTCTTTAAACAATAACGGTGGAGCTGATAAGTATCTGGCAGAACAGATTCAGCGGGAAATGGTAGCGGCTTTGAATCTTCGCGACCGTGGGGTTAAATCAAACAGCTTCTACATCTTAACCAATGTGGATGCGCCGGCCGCCCTGGTAGAGCTGGCATTTTTAACCAACCCGGAGGAAGAAGCCCTGCTCAGTAAACCAAAAACACATGGCACGGTTGCCCAGGCGTTATTTAAAGGGATTGAAGCCTACCTGCTTAAGTATAGATAAGAAAGAAAAAGGAAAAAATGTATTAAAAACAATAACTATAATAATGAATACCATTTATAGAAGTTAAATTTATAAGAAATCAGCAGTACGATATAAAAAAAGCTTGATTTATTTGAATAAACAGTATAAACTAACTTTAAATAGTAACCAGATCAGAGAAATATTTACACGCAAAAGAAGGATCTTTTGCAAAAAAATTGAATATTTATCAGCAGAATATGTTATAATAATAATGATATCTTTAAGTTAGAGTTAACAGATTTTATACAGACATAATAATTCTATCTCTTTTAAGGAGGTGAAGCTCGCCGGTTATCAGTTTGGAACTTTTAGGATATGCTCTTGGGTTTGCATAACCTGACAGATAGAGAAAAGAGCATACGAGCGATTTTAAAAGGGAGAGAATCAAATGAAAAGGCTAGTCAGGAATGGACAGCTTCTGATCGTCATCCTACTGGTTGGTTTGGCCCTAATAATGTTCACCTCAGGCTCAGCCCTGGCCAACGACGAAGAAGAAGTAAACACGGAAGAAGAAGTATTAATTGAACAAGCTTACACCGCCGAAGAGAAGATGGCGGCGATTAACGCTGCAAATGCCGCAATTCTTAAAATACCCCCGGTACAATATATCGTTGGTTTGGATCAGCCTGCAATCGGTATGGTCGCTGAAGCCCGTGCTCTGGTTGAAATTGCCAAAGAGCAATATGGCGCTGTTGACAGCGATTTTTCAGGTCTTGCCAAATTGATGGAAGCCGAGCACAAAGTTTCGAAACTACTTGCCATTAAGGCAGCGCAAAATGCAATTGCTGCACTCCCCCCACTATCTGAGATAACTGAAGAACACAGGGCTGCCGTAGCAGAAGCCCGGGCACTGGTAGATATCGCCATGGTAGAGTATGGTGCTACCCGTTTTGATATCTGCTGGTTTTTGGATGCCCTGCAGGATGCCGAGGATAAACTTGGGGAAGAGCCTGAACCGACACCAACACCGACACCAAAACCTAAACCTGACGATCGGGTACCGACACCACCAACCGGTGGATTATATGGAGCTTTTGCTATTGGAGTTATGCTGGCAGTTTCTGGTTTTATGTTTACCAGGCGGCGAAAAGGACGCCATTAAAATATGAAAAATGCATGCCAGGGAGAAGCAAAGTTTTTCGCTTGTTACTTACGGGTAAAAGGAGGGTAGAATTAAACCTCATTATCAATATCTTGAAACTGAAATAATAAAGGGGTGTAAATATAATGATGAAAAAGAGTAAGTATGTTTTAATCGCTTTAGTAATTTGTATCTCGTTTTTACTGGTATTCTCTCAGGCTGCATTTGCTGCAGATGGCGTAAAACTGAAAGCCAGTATAGCAACAGGAATAACCGGTGATGAGGTGACAATCATCATCACTGTTGAAGACGCTGAAGATACCGAAGGTGGCGAATTTGTCCTCTCCTTCGATGAAGACCTGGTCAAACCGGTTGATTTCGATGAAGGCAAATTTGTTTCTGATGCCAGTGGCAGCATGATCATGGAAAACCTCGAGTTTGATGACGGTAAACTGATGGTCATGTGGGTAACCCCCAATGGCGACACCGATGAGTCCGGAGAAGTTTGCAAAATTACCTTCGAACTACTGGATGACGGTGAAACCTTCCTTACCTTCAGCGATGTAGTTATCGCACCTGAAGATGCTGATGTCTCTGCAACGCATACTGCCGGTAAAATTACAATCGTTGACCCGGCTGTGGCCAAGCAGAATGCAATTGATGCTGCTGACGAGGCGATAGCCGATCTGCCTGATCCGGAAGATATTACTCTCGACGACAAGGCGGATGTTGAAGCAGCCCGCGCTCTGGTTGAAGAAGCAAAAACCAAGCATGGCGCTGTAAACAGCGATTTTGAAGATTATCAGAAGCTTTTGGATGCAGAGGCAATGATCGCCAAACTGGAAGCCATCAAGGTTGCCTGTGATGCTGTCAATGCCCTGCCTTCGGTCAGCAACCTGACCCTGGCTCACAAACCCGACGTGGTCGCCGCCCGCGCTCTGGTTACTGCAGCCAAGACTAATCACGGGGCAGTAGATGCCGATTTTACCTGCCTCAATACTCTGACCGCTGCAGAAAACAGGATCAAGGAGCTGGAAGGCCTGCAGCCGACACCGCCGACCGGTGGAACTACACTTCTCTTACCGCTCGGATTACTGGTAATCATTGGCGGTGGACTGGCGATTGCCCGCCGCAAGCGCTTTGCAGTTAAGTAATAAATTAGACATTGGGTTGCGGCGGTGATGTAACTGGTCACCGCCGCAGCAAGCACAGATATAATAACGATAGCACTATAAAGGATACCTATGGATAGATTCGTAAAAAACAGATTATTTAAAACCTTTTTTATCGCTCTTTGTATAACGCTCTTTGTTTCGATGCAGAATACCGCAGCTGCAGAAGGCCTGAAGCTTTCTGCCGGAGAGTCCAGAACTGTTGCAGGAGAGCAGTTTTTAGTCACGATCAGTGCTGAAAACGCTGCCGGCTCTGAGGGCGGTCAGTTTATACTTTCCTACAATCCCGACCTTGTCCGTCCGGTATCGCATGAATCCGGATCGCTCGTTAATAATGCTGCGAGTAGTATGGATATGGTCAACCTGGATTATACTCCGGAAAGCCTGAAGTATATGTGGATTACTCCTATGGCCGATACGGCTGACTCGGGGGTGGTTTGCAGAATCTGGTTCGAAGCATTGAAAGAAGGTCAGGCCAGCTTCAATTTCTATGATATTGTGATTGCGCCTGCCGGGTATTCATTAGGGGCTTCAGTATCGGGGAAAGCTATAATCGGCAGCAGCACTCAGGCTCCTACTCCAACGCCGACAGGTGAAGAGGAAGGGGAACCGGTTCCAGAACCGGAAAATGGTGAAGAAACTGCTGATGAGGACAAAGAGCAGATTGAGGAAAATGAGGACGAGGCAGATGAAGATGAAACACCGGAACCGACAGACAGCGACAGTTTTAACTATTTACCGATTATTATCGTTGTCGCTTTGGCGATTCTCCTGCCGGCCGGGTTTGCCATTTTTAAGCGTTTTAGAAAACCGGCCTCCAAGAAGTAACTTTGAATTTTATATGAACCAGGGAGAAAGAAAGATTGTCTGATATTAATGGACCATTAATATTTTAAGATTTAATCAAGTATCTACTTAGCGAAAGTGAGGTTATTAAGATGCCGAAATCTCAAAGGAAGAGAGCAGGAGCAAAAGTATCTTTAATTTTGCTCTCCGTTATTCTATTCCTGCTGCTATTTGCTCCGGCTGCTTCGGCAGCAACGTTTGGTGATATTAACAATGACGGCGCAATTAATGTGCAGGATGTCGTATTGGTAATGAGGCATAATCTGGGATTAATCACATTAACCGATGCCCAGAAAGCTGTTGCCGATGTTAATGGTGATGGCAATATCAATGTTCAGGATGCCACATTGATTATGCAGTATTCACTTGGGCTGATTGATGAATTCACGATGGCTCAACTTCAGGTATCAAGTGCAACAGCAGTTAACCCGAAGCAGGTTGAAGTGGTCTTTAACAGGACCCTCAAACCCGAAGAGAGAACCAAAATGACCACAGCGAATTTCCATGTTGGTCTTCAGGCTTCTCCTCTGGTAGACAGGTTAACAGGAACCGGTTCAGCTGTTTCTATCAAAGATGATAACAAAACTGCCCTTCTCACAATGGCCAATGGTTATCACTTCGTGAACGGTTCAACAACTAACCGGGTAGTGGTCAAGAGCGCAGTTGGTTTAACCGCTGACTATACCAATGCAAGTGTTAGCTTTGTTGATACCAGTGTCCCCACCTTGGTTTCAGTTCATACAGAAGGACCGAGAAATCTTGTTTTAACTTTCTCAGAACCTCTGGATCGCACAGTCATACCTACAAATGTAACATTAAATGGCGGTGCAATTGCTCTCAACCTGTTTGGCGCAACATACGTTGATGCCCGTCGGGAATTGAGGATTGATACTTTTGCAGACTTGGCAGCCGGAACATATACTCTGGCAATCAATGCCGGAACCAGCCTGAAAGACTACTCTGGTTTCTCGGTAGCCCCCACATCTGTATCCTTTACCCATACTCCTATTACGACTGCTCCAACTGTTAGTGTTAAATCGTCAACCGAGAGTACAGTAACACTGGAATTTTCTAGGGCAATCAATGAAACAACTTTATTAGGTAATATCAGTGTACTGTTCAGGCATACTTATGATTCGGTTCTCAACCAGGTAACCGGTACTGCAGTAACGAACCCATCAGGAGATAAAAAGACATTTGTTGTCAATTTTGGCGCCAAGCTATTACCTCCGGGTACTACACAATTCTGGATGAAATATGCTGATGGTACTCCTGATGCAAATAAGGTTAAAGATACCTGGGGCAATATAATTCAGCCCTTTACATTAAGTGTAACTACAATACCTGATACGACTGCGCCTACAGCTACTGTCACAGTTCATTCAAACACACAGATTGATGTCCAGTATAGTGAAGCCGTCCAGGGTGCCGATACGTTGGCTAATTACTCATTGAAGAAGGGGACTACAACGGTAACTCTCAGCAGCGTTTCTTCCCTTGGTGGCAACAAATACCGCCTAACTTCAGCTGCTGCACTGCAAGGAGAGTATACACTGACAATATCCAATATTAAAGATACTTCACCAGCGGAGAATCCGATGGGAACCCAAGTATATAACGTAAATGTACCGGATACTATCGCACCTGAGGTAGTTAACTTGGCTGGAGCAGCAGATGATGTATTCTATACACTGGATACAATTAAAAAGATACGCATCTTCTTTAGTGAACCGATGAATTCAATCGATTTGGCTACTAAGGCAATGTATGAGAATTTACTTGATGGTAGTGCGAATCCGACAGTTGCAACTCCTGCAGCAGACGGCAAGTCAGTATACCTCGAGTTTGCCAACGATGTTGCAGGCAATATACGTGTTGGAGCTCTCAAGGACCTCGCTGGAAACTCACTTGGCATTGCTACTGAGTTATTACCTGTAGCATATACGCTTGGCCTAAATCCCGGAGTTTCCAATCCAGTAAGAGCAACTACGATTACTACTATCCGCGTTTACCTGAGCGATATTGTAACAAGTGCAAGTATCAATGATTTTGAAATCAGAATTGATGCGGCACCTGTTACATGGGTTAACCCGGCAAGCATCAGTATCGATAACAGTAGTGGTAAGTCAGTTTTAACTCTGACTCTGGCTGGTGCTAATGCAATTGGTTATGACGCAAAAGATGATGGTGGATTAGTAACCAGGCTAAGGACTGTTTCATCTCCAGGAACACCTGGGCCAGCAACTAACACTAAGGATGCCTATGGTTTCCCGGTGACGATTGCTTCAACAATTATTGCTGATAGGATAGCACCTGCTGTTGACAGCATCACTTTTATAGATGCGACAGAAATAATTGTTAAGTTGACTGAGGATGTTGCACCAGGCTCAATGTCGCTTGCTGGCCTGAACGGCTTCTCAATATCCGGTGGTAGCTTAACACAAGCAGTAAAAGGTGTAAATGATGACGAAATAATTTTAACCGGAACAGGATTTACAAATAACACTGATGTATTTTACAACTCAGCAGCCGGAATAACTGATGTAGCTGGCAACTTGCTCCCCAGCTTTAGCCGAACCAGCACTTTGGATTAATAGTTGCGGAATTGAGAGTATCTATAAAAACAGTTTAAAATATCGCCCTGAGGAGCACGCGAACCACTCGCGTGCTCCTTTGTACAAAAACTGCTTAACAGCTAACTAAACTATCGGTAAATATATTGTTAAAGAGAATATAAAGCTTGCAAAGAATGTATTTTTCAGAAATATTAACCATAATTAGCAGGAATATTTTGAGTGAAGTAGAAAAAGTAAACAGATCTGTTTTATGTTGAGTATGTCTTATTTGTTTATTTCTCGACTCGAAAGGGTGATGGGAATGTTGGCGCAGTACAGAAAAAATCTATTTTCAGGGAGCAAGAGATTTCAGGGTTTATATGCAGGAGCAGCGTTTATAATCGTGGTGGCACTATTCTTTGCCCTCATCGCTATGACACCTTCGCCTGCAGGAGCCCAACTGGCAGTGACGACGGTAGTCAGCGCCGGTAACAGCCATACTTTGGCCATCAGGGGAGACGGCAGTGTCTGGTCCTGGGGCTACAACGGGTTTGGCCAGCTGGGTGACGGTACCAGGGAAGACCGGCACAGTCCGGAAGTTATCAGCGGTTTGACCAATGTTAAAGCGGTCAGCGCCGGTAACGGTTTTTCACTGGCGGTGAAAACCGACGGTACCGTCTGGTCCTGGGGTAGAAACAACCTTGGCCAGCTCGGCAATGCCACGAAGACAGAACGGACCACCCCGGGCGCCGTGTCGAACCTGACCGGTGTTTCTATGGTCAGCGCCGGTTACGGACATTCCCTCGCCCTTAAAAATGACGGAACTGTCTGGACCTGGGGGTATAATACTTACGGCCAGCTGGGCGACAGCACCTTTATAGACAGGACTATACCTGTAAGGATTAGCTGTCTAAGCAACGTTAAAGCTGTCAGCGCCGGTTATAACCATTCGCTGGCTTTGAAGAGCGACGGCACTGTCTTGGCCTGGGGTCAGAACAACTGGGGTCAGCTGGGCGATAATTCGACTACCAGCAGGGCCAGGCCGGTCCAGGTAGCTAATCTAACCGGTATTGTGGCTGTCAGCGCCGGGCGTTATCATTCCATGGCCCTTAAGGATGACGGTACCGTCTGGACCTGGGGTAGAAATGACAGCGGCCAGCTGGGGATCGGCACGGAAACAAGCCGGATTACCCCTGTTGAAGTAAAAGACCTGATCGGTGTTGCTGCTATAGGCGCCGGGGATGAACATTCCCTGGCAGCGAAAACAAATGGCACCGTTTGGACCTGGGGCAGCAACAGTTACGGACAGCTGGGCGATGGAACCGGGATTCACCGGTTACTTCCGGTTCAGGCTGCAGGGCTGACGGGAGCAAAAGCAATTGCCGCCGGCAACAATAATTCCTTTGCGCTTAAAACCGACAGCACCCTGTGGGGTTGGGGTTCAAACGGTTCCGGTCAGCTGGGTGACGGCACAACAGTTAACCGCGGGTATCCCATGCAGGTTAAATTTACCCATACTATAGTGGTCGGCGTGAATCCACCGGTTTACGGCACTGCAGCCGGAGGCGGTGAATATGAAAACGGGGCAATTGCCACTGTGGTCGCCACGCCGAACAAGGGTTATGTCTTTGTCAACTGGACTGAAAGAGGCACCGTGGTTTCCACCAGGGCTTCTTATTCTTTTGAGGTTACTTCGAGCAGAAACCTGAAGGCTACCTTCAAGGCTGCACCCGATGTCTTGAGAGATTATCTTAATGCTAATTATACAGATGTAAATATTGTTGCTTCAAATAAGGGCAGCATACAGGAAACGCATTATTCCGATTTTTACAGCTATACCACCCTGGCGGGCCGGAACCTGCTTTTCGCGCTCTCCTGGACTGAAGATGATGACCTGCTGGATCTTCAGGTTTTCAGCCCCGGAGGTTTCCAGTATACTTTTTCGAATATCATAACCTACAGGGATTTGAATATAGTTATCGGACGGTTTGATAATGCGGTTGCCGGGACATGGACCTACCGGATTTACGGACGGAAAGTGGACGGAAACAGTGTTGATTACTCAACACATGTTGCCCTGCACCGTTATCCTGCAGACAGCATCAACCCTGATCAGAAGACCGGGGATATCAATGACGATGATGTGATCGATATCAACGATGTTGTAATGGTCATGCAGTACGTTTTGGGCAGCAGAACGCTTACCTCAAGCCAAAGACAGGTTGCCGATGTGAATGGAGACGGCAAGATAGACGTGATCGATGTCAGCCTGATCATGCGCAAAGCGCTTGGTCTGATCACCGAATTTCCGTCCTGATTTGCTAACTATTGAAGATACAGAGAAGGTTTGTTGATCTAGAGGGAGATTATTGATGCCGGGAATAATTCACCTGATTTTTCACCTTGGTTGCGGATTTCTAATCAGCCAAAAGATATTTCCCGGCAGGGTTAACCTGAAACAATTTAGTTCCGGACTTCTTTTCGGACTCTTATGCGCCATGTGGTCACCTGTACCCGGCGCATTTATTTTTGGTTTTTCCCCCGCGGCGCATTACCTGGGATGGTTTCTGACCGGCATGTTGACATTTTCGGTTTATTTGCTTTACAGGAACCATCGGGACAATAATCTTAAAGAAGAAAATTATGAAGCAAATACGGAGTTAAGCATTTTTGAAATTGGTCTCATCTTGACTTTTACCATCTTCTTCTGTGCCATGCTGGCCTCTCACTTTAATATGGCGCCGGATGGGTCAGTTTATACCAGGGGTAATCTTTATGGAGACCTGCCCTTTCACCTGGCCATGATTACCGGTTTGGCTGAACAGGGTGGTTTTCCTCCTGTTTATACAATATTTGCCGGAGCTCATCTTGGTTATCCCTTTCTGACAAACCTGCTTTCATCTTCACTTTATCTCTTAGGCTTCAGTCTGCGCTGGTCGGTCCTGATTACCTCATTTATATTTGCTTTTGCCTTGTTTTACTGGTTTTTCCGCCTGGCGCGGGAGATCCTGATGTCAGGATTTTCGGTAGTTCTATCAGCGTTTTTTTTCTTTATTAACGGGGGGTTGGGTGCATTTTTCCTGTTGGCCAGGCTATGGGCCGGTCCGGGAAGAATTGATGCGCTCAGTGGAAATCTTTTCATGTCGCCGACCAACTGGGTGGAGCAGAACCTGGTCTGGTCAAATGTTGTTTGTGATCTGCTGCTGCCGCAGAGAACAACCCTGGCAGGCTGGGCTGTGCTTTTCTTCGCTCTCTTTTTGCTTTACCGTGCTTATAAAACCGGAGAGAAGAGATATCTTTTGCTGTCGGGAATTATCGGCGGCCTTTTGCCACTGGTCCACACGCATTCTTTTCTTGCCTTCATCGTGATCGGCTTTTGCTGGTTTATCCTTGCCCTTATCCGGGCAGCCGATAAAAAAGCTCTCTTTCTTCGGTGGCTATACCTGGCTCTGCCTTTAATTATTCTTGCCCTGCCCCAGCTTCTCATCTGGACCTTTCCCCAGGCCGGGAGTCCGGGATTTTTAAGGTTTATTGGTGGCTGGAATGAACGGGGTGATTTATGGCCCTGGTTCTGGATTAAAAATGTAGGCGTGATCTTCATTCTGGCTGTAGTGGCCTTGATTAGAGGGAGAAGGGAAAAACTCTATTTATATCTACCGGCAGTTATTCTCTTTATCACTGCCGAATTTTTTGCTTTCCAGCCCTGGGTCTGGGATAATATAAAGATATTTTTCATCTGGTATCTCTTAACAGTATTTATAGTAGCAGATTATCTGAAAATTATTTATTATATATATCGTGAGCGGCCTGCGAGCGCATATATTTTCGGCATGGTTATCTTTCTGGTGATATTTTCCGGTGCGCTCAGCCTGCTGAGAGAAGTGCAGCTTTCACCGGCGCTCCTTTTTTCCCGGGATCAGGTTGAGCTGGCAGACTATGTAAAAGATAATTTGCCGGAAGATAGTATATATCTCACAGCAGACAATCATAATAATGCGCTTGCTTCCCTGGCCGGGAGGACAATATTTTGCGGATATGATGGATGGCTGTGGAGCCAGGGTATCGATTATTCGGAACGCAAGGGAATAGTTAATACGATGTTTAACAACCCGGAGCAGTTTGCTCTACTGGCCAGGGAAAATGGGATCGACTATGTACTGTTCGGCCCCGATGAAAGGAACAGGTATGAATCAACCTGGATGGAAATCGCCCGGCAGTATCCGTTGGTATATGAAAGCGGCGATTATCTTCTCTGTGCTGTTTCTCTCGAGGCCAAGGAACTGCTGCTCAGGCAGAAATAATCAAGCTGGGAGCTTCTATAGTTATGATAAACCCTCCTGATGAAAAAAAGTATATGACCGTAAAAGATTGGCTGCTTATCGCCTTGCTGCTGGCAGTCTATATACCCCTGTCACTTATTAACCTCGGTTCACGGGAAGTCCCGGAATCATACTGGATACCGGCAGAAACGGGCGACACCTTTGTGGTCGATTTTGGCCGTGAACGTGAAATATCGAAGATTGCCTTCTATTCCGGAATAGATGATGGGGAGTACCAGCTAGAATTTATTAATGAACTCTTGGAGCATACCGGTGATTTGGTTTTCAGTAAAGGGACTAACTATAACTGGCATTTTATGGATATTGCGCGGTTGGGACGGTATGCGAGACTCACCGTGCTGAAGCCTGGAGGCATGCTTAATGAGCTGGCTTTCTACCGGAAAGGTTCGATCCAACCTTTATATATTGAAGCCATACTGGATGAGGAACTTAACCCTGAAGGAATAGGGAGCCCTACTGATCTCTTTGATGAACAGAACCTGATTCCTGACAGGCCTTCGTTTATGACCGGGATGTACTTTGATGAAATCTATTTTGGCCGCACAGCTTTCGAGCACTTAAACAGGTTGGTGCCCTATGATTCTGTTCAACCGCCCCTGGCCAAGCTGCTGATCAGTCTCGGCATCGTGATCTTCGGCATGAACCCATTCGGCTGGCGAATTATCAATGTATTATCCGGGATTGCAATGATCCCTGTAATCTATATATTTGGAAAGCGCCTGTTCGGGAAAACCGAATGCGCATTTCTGGCGGCTTTCTTGCTAACCTTTGACTTCATGCATTTTGCCCATACCCGTTTTGCCACGCTCGAAGGGTTCATGGTTCTATTTATCTTGCTGTCCTACTATTTTATGTATGAATTTATCTCGCGTGACTTTTTCACTGCAGACTTGCGTTCGCTATATATACCGCTGTTTTTCTCCGGGTTATTTTTCGGTTTGGCCGGAGCATCAAAACTGAACGGTGTTTACTCAGGCCTGGGCCTGGCTGTCATATTTTTCTGGGCGCTTTGGGAAAATAGAGTAAGATTCAGAAAGGCCAGGGCTGAATCAGCAGTAATCGGTGACTTGGGGGAGAATGATCACGCTGACCGTTTGGTGGAAAGGTTTTTAACGAACCGCAACCGGATAATGGTGACAGTGGTGGCTGCTTTTATTTTTTTCATTATTGTACCACTGGTGGTATATATCCTCTCCTATATTCCGGTGATGTTGATTCCGGATCATGGTTTTGCCGATGTGCTCAGGTATCAGACCCACATGTTTAATTATCACCGTTTTCTGGAGGCAACCCACCCCTTTTCCTCACCATGGTATGAATGGCCGCTTATGCTGAAACCGATCTGGATTTACCAGGGCAAGGAACTGCCCGCCGGATTCATCTCCAGTATAGTCTCATTTGGCAACCCGGCAGTATGGTGGGGTGGCTTTATCGCTTTTTTCCTGGTAATCTACGATGCATTCAAATTAAGAGATCGCAAACTAATATTTGTTCTCATCGCCATATTTTCGCAGTATATTCCCTGGGTGATCATTCCCCGCCTGACTTTTATCTACCATTACTTTGCAACGGTTCCTTTTCTAATCTTCGGGCTTGTCTATGTGTTGGGGGAAGTAAGGAAGCGTTGGGCATTTGGCAAAGAACTGGTCATCTTTTTTGCCATCATAACCTTGATTCTGTTTGTTCTTTTCTATCCGATCTTGTCGGGAATGATTGTTGAAAGAGCTTATGTAGAAACGTACCTGCGCTGGTTTCCGGGCTGGGTTTTTCATTGAGCCGGTAGGTTTTATTTATCGATAAAGCGAAATTATAACCAGGCACTTCCTGTTGCAAAGTAGCCGTCACTAAGAGGAGGTTGGATATGACTGTACAGGTTGTATATTCGGTAATTGTACCTTTATTCAACGAAGAAGAAGTGATTGAAGAGACACACCGGCGCTTGAGCGAAGTGATGGAGAAAACCGGTGAAGCATATGAGCTGATTTTTGTCGACGACGGCAGCCGGGATCGCTCACGGGAAATTATCTGCGGTCTTTGTAAAAATGATCCCCATGCCAGGCTTATCGGGTTTTCAAGAAATTTTGGGCATGAGGCAGCCACCTCGGCCGGTCTTTCCAGGGCAGGTGGGGAAGCGATAGTGATCATCGATGCCGATCTGCAGGACCCTCCCGAAGTTATTCTGGAGATGATTGATAAATGGCGTGAAGGGTACAAAGTCGTCTACGGTAAAAGAAAAGTACGGAAGGGAGAAAATATATTTAAAAGGGCTACAGCCAGTATATTCTATAGGTTGCTAAATGCCCTCAGTTCAATATCGATTCCCATGGATACAGGCGATTTCAGGTTGATCGACCGGCAGGTTTGCCGGGCGATGAGACAGATGCCCGAGAAAAACCGTTTTATCAGGGGCATGGTCAGCTGGGTTGGCTTTAAAACTACTGCTGTTGAATATGTCCGGGATGAGCGCTGGGCCGGTGAAACCAAGTATTCATTCAGTAAACTGCTCGCCCTGGCCTGGGATGCAGTTACCTCTTTTTCCTACAAGCCTCTTAAACTTGCTACCTATGTGGGCTTTATCTTATCTTTTGCCAGCTTTGTCTATTTAATAGTGGTTATTGTCCAGCGGATTGGCGACCCCACTGCAGTGCCCGGCTGGGCTTCCATCGTGGTTATTAATTTATTCTTCAACGGGGTTATCCTGATCATGCTCGGGATCCTTGGCGAGTATCTGGGTCGTATATTTGAAGAAACCAAGAATCGTCCGCTTTATATCATTGAATTTACCGAAGGGTTTGGAGATGATGGGATCACTTAAAGTTTTGTTCAACAAATACCGTCATGACTTGTGGCAGATGGGAAAGTTCGGGATAGTCGGGGGTTTAAATACGCTGGTAGACTTCGGCGTGTTTTCTCTTCTCTACTATGCAGCAGGTGTCTATTATCTAACCGCCCAGGTTATCGCCTATGCTACGGCAACCTGCCACAGCTATTTATGGAACCGCTACTGGACTTTTCAGGCGAAACATAAACCCCATGTTGCAGAGTTTACTAAATTTGTGTTAGTCAATATCATTTCACTCGGAGTTTCCCTGGTTGTTCTTTTCCTGGGGCGGGAACAGGCAGGTTTGAGCACTTTGATCAGCAAAATTATCGCTACCTTTTTTGCCATGGTGGTTAATTTTTCCCTGAACCGGTTCTGGGTCTTTCGGGTTGGAAACAGATGAAAGTTGTTTCAGGGTAAGGGTGGGGCAAAGGTTTTAATGTTTTAAGAGCGAATATGAGACCAATAGAAAATTTAAGTTTTGAACGGGGAGGGTATTTTATTGTTTAGAAAAGTTATCGTTGCCGTGGACGCTTCCGGACCGTCGATGGAACTGCTGAATGGTATGGATGATCTGTTGAAACTGGGGATGAAAGAACTGATCATAGTCCATGTAATCAGGACTGAGACTGCGGGTATCGGCTTGAGCATCCGCCGGGAAAAATTTTTACAGAATATTGAAGATAAGAAGAGTGAAATTAATGCTCTCGGTGTGGAGGTAAAAATATTACAGCCCATCGGTAAGCCTTCCGAAGAAATAAAGCTTGTGGCTACTGAAGAAAAGGCCGATCTTATTTTGATCGGCTCTCTGGGGGAAGGCAGCCTGGTTCGCAGGCTATTTCTGGGGAGCACTGTGACCGAAGTTATTCGTGGAACTAAAATTTCTGTACTTGTAGAAAAGTATGCTCGTGAAGAAGGCAGATTGATGCGGATCCCTGTTTTTCAGGAGGGCAAACCGGCAACAGCTCTGCTGGCCACCGATTTCTCGCGCAGTTCTCTGCATATTTTCGACACATTTCTTGACCAGCCGGGTATTTTCGAACGGTTGGTTTTATTCAATGTGATCGACGAAGGCTATACCGAACAACAGCTTAAGGCTAATACCGAAAAAGCCATGGCCAGGCTTGAAGAGTGGAAAAGTGAGTTTGAATCCAAAGGCTTTGAAGTTAATATCGAAGTGGTCATCGGTGTTGCCTCCGAGCACATCATTGAAGCGTCGAAAAGGGATGATATATCTATCCTGGCCATATCAAGACGAGGCAGGAGCATGGTGGATGAGCTGGTCATTGGCAGTAATGCCGACCATATAGTCAGGCAGTCTGCCTGCCCGGTGCTGCTGTTGAAAGCTTAGGAGTTCATTTGGGGAGCTGGTTTGTATGCTAATCGATGTCAGCCTGGAAATCACCGATGGAATGGTCTTCAGACCTGGATCACCACCGGTAAAAATCAGGACAGAGGAGTTTTTTCATGAGGATGAGGATGGGAAATATAACACTGTTACGGTTTCCATGCCCCTTCACATGGGAACTCATATCGATATGGTCGACAAGAATAACAGGATTGAACCCGCACGGTTTATCGGCCGGGGTATACTTTTTGATGTCTCTAGTATAGTCGATCGGGAAATAGTTCTGGAAGACCTTGACCATAGCATTACAGTCGAAAAGGGTGACTTTGTTTTCTTTAAAACCGGGTGGGACCGCTATATTAACAGTGAACGCTACAAGATACACCCCGAAATTTCCCGGGAAATATTGGAGTGGCTAGTGGAAAAAGAGATCAATATGGTGGGGATCGATGCCCTGGGCCTCGGCAGGGGCAGGAAGCATGGAGATTGTGACCGCTACCTGTCGGGAAACAAGATCTATGTTATTGAAAATCTGGTTAACCTTGACCGGGTAAGGGGTAAAATCTTTAAGGTTTACTGTTTTCCGTTGAAGATCAGCGAAACCGATGCTATCCCCGCCCGGGTAATAGTTGACACAGATCATTAGAGCTGTTTAATAAGCTGTTTAATATGCTGATCCCTGGATGGAGGTGATGATTGTGTCCGACTCCAAGGAGAAGATCTCACTGGAGGATGAATTCAGCGAGCTGGATTACGATCCGAAGGAGAAAGCCGGTTGGCTTCTACCGGTTTTGATCATTGTTGTGTCGGTAGTTATAATGGGCGCTATAATCGTAACACTGGGTTCGCGACAGGATCCCGAAATTGAAATACCTTCCGTTGTTAATGGTGAGGAAGAAGTAGATAGAGCTGATGAGGGAGAAGTGGAAATATCTGATCCGGAAGAGGCTGAAGAAACGGATGCTGAGTCGGAGTCTTTGCCGGAAAGTGAGAAGGAACCGCCCAACCTGGCAGTGATTGAACCGGTGCTGCACAGGTGGCTGATCAACCGGACGGGCGATCCGCAGGTTATTTTGCTGCATACAGAAGAGTTAAATAATGTTGAAAGATTTTTTGAAACTTACGATCTTCAGGAAGATAATATTATTGTTTATGCCATAGATTACCTTGACGACACCATGGCCGGGGTTCTATTTGGGCCGCCTTACAGTGAATGGTCAATTCTGGCGGTCTTTATATGGGACGGCCGGGGATGGGCATTTCTGCAGGAACGTAAATTCCCAAAGTAAGTTCTACAGTGGGAAGCGTGTTGCGATAACCCTGAAAAATCAACGGATTTAAGTATGAGAAAAATTCAGCAAGCAATCGTCAAAGGTTAAAAATGGCGTTAAAATGGCTAAGAGTTATTAAACAATGGCAAGGCAAACAAGCCTGAACCGCTGGCGTTTCAGACTAACTTCAACTTATCGGGAACTTAGAATGGGAAATCTTCCTTGTATTTTATCGTGGTTTGAGTTATTTTTTAAGCAAGCTAGGCGATTGGTTTACTTTATCTGCCGAAACAGGAGTAATGCCTAGCAGGGTGGCAATCTCAGCCCCGTATGTAAATGCGAACAGCTCATACGGGGTTTTGCCACCTAAACTCTTGCGCTTAACGCTGTTGACGTGTGAAAAAATCAAATTCACATTATCCTGCGTAAAATGGTCGAAGGAGTTTCCCTTCGGGACGATATCTCGGAAAAGGGT